>NC_014934.1:1833132-2138654 GCF_000186265.1 Cellulophaga algicola DSM 14237 | reverse complement strand
TTTAGGCGAAATAGCACCAGAAATTACTTGGAAGGTAGAGAAAGATGTAAAAAAGCTTAGTGAATTAGCGCCTGCAAAAAATTATTTGTTAATTTTCTGGAGTAGTACATGTGGACATTGTTTAAATGAATTACCTGCTTTACACAAAGAGCTTAGAGATAAGTCTGATATTACCGTTATAGCAGTAGGGTTAGAAGACGAAGTAGAAAATTGGGAAATAGAATCGGCAAAGTTACCTAATTTCCAACATGCTATCTCTTTAGGAAAGTGGGATAGTGAATATTCAAAATTATATGACATTCACGCTACACCTACCTATTATATTTTAGATAGCGAAAAAAGAATTATTGCTAAACCAGAAGGTGATAAAGCAGCTGTAGAATTTTTAAATAAAATCTACTAACTGCTTTCTATAAAAATATATTTTAAAGTGTTTTTAAATCTTTAATAGTTTTAAAAGCTATATCTACATGTTCATCATCTACTAAGATGGTGAACTCGTTGGTTGTAGAAATAACTTCATAAAGTACAATACCTTCCCATGCTAAACGCTGAAATATAAAATAATAGATCCCAGGTACTGTTACATTTTCCGAAGGTAATTTAACGGTAATAGAAGATAAATTTTCTGCTTTTTGAGTGCAACGCTCCCCTTCAAATAATGTCTCAACAGTTTTATCTAAGCTGTTGCTTACTACAATGTTAGACTCATTTACGCCTCTAGAAGAGGTATAAAAAACATCTTTGTCTTTATTTACTTCTTTTAATAACAGGCGTTGATTTTCTAAAAGACTATCAGAAAGTAAAAAAGTAAAATCTGTTAATGAAGAACGTACAGTAATCTCTCCAATATTTTTAAGCACTTTAATAATTTTGTGAGTCGCCCTAAACTCTAAATCATCAGATAATCTTTTTAATGCCATTACAATTGCACCATTGCGAATGTCTTTGCCTAGCTCGGCTTCGATTTCTGGTTTAACAATTCTAGACAGAGATGTAAGATTAATAATTCCCTGTGCTAATGCGCTTTGTAAAAAAGGCTTTTTCTTAATGTAATGTTCTACGACAGACGATATTGTTTTCATAATTCCGGTTGTGAAATGCAAATATAACAATTTGTTATAAATAAAACAAATATTTAGAAATGATAAAAAGCATCCTCTATGTGGTTGATTTTGAAGCCTTCTTTTAATTTTATAATTGTTATAATATCAAAACGAACCTCAACATCTAGATTATTTACAGTCACATATTGATGTGCTGCAGCTACAAGAAGATTAATTTTTTTTTGATGTATTAAATCTGATAAATCCGCAATAAAACCTGAACTTCTTGATTTAACCTCTACAATTACCAATGTATCTTTTAACTGAGCAATAATATCAACTTCAGCTTTTAAATACCGGTAGTTTTTTTCACGAATCTCATACCCCCTTTTTTTTAGGTAATTTATCGCATATTGCTCTCCTAATTTTCCAAAATCATTATGATCTGCCATAAATTTTATAAATTTTTCTTATTAAATACGCACTTCATCGAAAATATGGGTACTTCGGCGTCCAAAACCACTACTGCTACGTAATTTTATTGCTAATGTTGAGTTATATGTAATATACATAACATTTTACATATATGAATTCCCCCAAAATAACCAATTTTAGAACTTCAGTATGGAATACTTTATAAATTGTAATACCTCCCCGCTTACTCCTTACACAACGCCATTGGATAAGCAAAGAGCAGAACATTTTTACCGAAGAATAGGCCTTAGTGCCTCTGTAGCAACTATTGAAAGTGCAGTAGGACAAACAGCAGAATCTTTAGTAAATAGCATTATTAATGAAGCTATTGCTAAGCCTGCAAGTGCCGCTCCCGTTTGGGCAGATTGGACACGAGCAGATTATCCAGAAGATAGTGAAACCCGTAGTCCTATTGTTAATGCACAGTATGAGGAATGGCGATTAACGTATACTACTGCTATTTTATCTAATAATTTAAGAGATCGATTAAGCTTTTTTTGGAGCAATCATTTTGTTACCGAATTAAGAAAATACGATGCTCCTACCTATTTATACCATTACACCAACTGTTTACAACGTAATTCTATTGGTAACTTTAGAACATTTACAAGTGAAATTGGAATTGATAATGCCATGTTGTATTATTTAGATGGTGTGTATAATAATGGAAACAACCCTAATGAAAATTATGGTCGTGAACTTTATGAGTTATTTACCTTAGGAGAAGGCAATAACTATACGGAAGATGATATTATAGAAACAGCCCGTGCACTTACGGGTTACGTAGATAGACCTGATATAGGATGGTCTCCAGTAAATTTTGATCCTACAAAATTTGATGATACTCCCAAAACGATATTTGGACAGACGGCTAACTTTGATTATGATGGTGTCATAGACAACCTATTTACACAGCGACCAAATGAAATAAGTTACTTTATCTGTAAAAAATTGTATGAGTTTTTTGTACATCCAGATTCTACAGACGATGCTGGAAATGCAGAAGCTATTATATTAGGAATGGCGACCACTTTTAGAGCTAATGACTTTGAAATTGCTCCGGTACTATCACAGTTATTTAAAAGTCAGCACTTTTTTGATGATGAAGCCATTGGTGTAATTATCAAAAGCCCTTTTGATCTATACTTAAACTTATTAAACGAAACTGGTTTTGCTTATACGGATAGTATTATAGCGAACATGTATAGTACCAGCAAGCTATTAGGACAAGAGGTTTTTAACCAACCAGGCGTAGAAGGTTGGTATAGAAATAGACAATGGATAAATAACAACTTCATGATTGGCCGTTGGCTATCTTGTGAAATGTTTTTAGAGCTGTTTTATACCGCTAACACAGAGCAGTTTTTTGATTTAGCAAATTCACTGGTGCCAAATGCAGCCACAGTAAATAATCCAGATGATATTACAAATGCTCTTTTAGAAAAATTTTTCCCAAAAGGTATTGCAGATGATCAATTACAAAATGCGTTGGATGTATTTAGAGATGCATCACTAGAACAGTATTATGCTCCTGATGGAGATGGAAGCTGGACGATTTACAACTACGCAGACTCCGCAAAACAACAATTGTACTTTTTATTACTCCACATCATTAGACAACCAGAATTTCAATTAAAATAAAAACCTACCACTATGTGTGATACTCATAATAAAACTCCCCATAAAGGACTAGAGCATGAAGGTCATGATCTAGAGCATAAAGCTTGGAGCAGACGTTCATTTTTACAAGCTATGGGATTAGCTGGTTCTGGTTCTATCTTACTAGGAAGTAATCTTGTAAGTGCCTCGGCTCCTTCGCCATTAGCCAATGCTATAGCCGACACGGAGACTGATAAAATTGTAATTTTAATACGATTGGCTGGTGGTAACGATGGTTTAAGTACTGTTATTCCCATAGAGCAATATGATTTGTATGCTAATGCAAGACCAAATATATATATTCCCGAAAGTAAAATTTTACGTTTAACAGATGATTTTGGTGTACCTACTTACATGAAGTCCTTAGAACCTATGTGGGGAGAAGGCCAGTTTAAAGCGGTACATGGTGTAGGCTACGGAAACCAAAGTTTATCTCATTTTACCGGAGATGATATTTTTTCTAATACCGATTTAACCACTTCTGGATTTTCAGGTGAACGTACGGGTTGGATGGGAAGACATTTTGAAGAAATTTATGAAGATTATTTAATAAGTCCCCCTGCATCTCCTGCTGCCATTCAGATTGGACAATATGGTAGTTTAGTTTTTCAAGGTAATGAGACAAACTATGCTTTTGTAACCAGCAATATAAATCAGTTAGAAGAAATTGCAGAAACAGGAGAACAATATGCTATAGCAGATCCTACGAACACCATTTTTGGTGATTGTATGTATGGAGATCAATTGCGTTTTTTAAGAGGTGTTGCCAATACTACCTATGAATATTCAGGTGCTATTCACGAAGCACACGAACGTGGAAAAGATTTACAATGCGTAGAATACCAAGACAATAGTTTTGCCAAACAATTAGAGATATTAGCACGATTAATCAAAGGAAATTTAGGCACGAAAGTATACATGATCTCCATGGGTGGTTTTGACACACACGGAAATCAGCCTTTAGTTCATGAACGTCTAATGTCTAATTTATCTGTAGCTATTAATGATTTTTACGAAGATTTAAAGTGTACCAATCAAGATGATAAAGTTTTGAGTATGACCTACTCAGAATTTGGTAGACGTATTTTTGAAAATGGTTCTAATGGTACAGATCATGGTAAGGCAGCTCCAACCTTATTCTTTGGTTCTGGTTTAAATGGTAGTGCTTTTGTTGGTGAACACCCTTCATTAGAAGATCCTAACGAAAGAGGTAACTTAGAGTACACCATGGACTTTAGAGATCTATACGGTACTGTTCTGGCAGAATGGCTGTGTGTAGATAGAACATTGGTAGAACAACACTTATTAGGACACCCTTACAAAGCCATTAATTTAGGCTTTAACTGTAGTGGCGAAGTTTTTGAAGATATTGTCTATAATGATGGAGAACCAATACCACCAACGCCACTTGATCCGAGACCTGAAGATCCTGTTGCAGAAGCTCCTACCCCAGAATTATTAGACGCTATTATACATAAACCATATTATCCAACAGATAAAACACCACACATCTATTTAGAGATGCCATTTACTGCCCACGTAGATATTCAATTATATAATATTATGGGACAAAATGTAGGTACCGTTTACAATGAAATTATGACCCAAGGTTCTTTAGAAATTAATATACGTGAGCGTATGAGTAATTTCATTGCCTCCGGAAAATACATCTACAGAATTAGAGTGCAAAATAAAAAAATGAGCAAATCCGTAATGGTTGCTTAATGTCATATTACACACCCCATTAACACCTACTTACTATGGCATCCATTTCATCCGTTTATAACAGGTGAAATGGATTTTTTTATTTTAATTAAGCAAGTTTAGGCTTATCCGCATCTGTTTTAAAAGCCAAAGCTTTTTTGGTTTCATAGTTTTGGTCTTTGTAAACGCGAGTAACTTCATCTGTTGTCGTTGCTTTTGGTTTTTCAACATTAGAAGTGTCTAATGTCATTTTTTTTAAAGGTTTTTGATTACTCATAAGAATGTCTTTAGTAAAGTAACGTAAGAAAAAACCTATAATTGTGATGATAAGTCTATTTGTAGCTATAAACTCTAGTAGTTTTTAAAAACAAGGCATACCTCTCCATTTAAAATCTTTATTTTTGTGAGCTAATTACAGAAATAATGTCCGAGAATCAGAAAAATCCTTCTAGATATACAATTACCGCAGCCTTACCTTATACCAATGGCCCAATACATATTGGACATTTGGCAGGAGTGTATGTTCCTGCAGATATTTATAGTAGATATTTACGCCTTATAGGTAAAGATGTTGCTTTTATATCTGGAAGTGATGAACATGGTGTTGCAATTTCCATGAAGGCAAAGAAAGAAGGTATTACCCCTAAAGAAGTGATTGATAAATACCATGCAATTATTAAAAAATCTTTCGCTGACTTCGGAATTACTTTTGACAATTATTCTAGAACATCAGCAGAAATACATCATGAAACCGCATCTGAGTTTTTTAAAACGATGTATGATCAAGGCGATTTCATTGAAGAAACAACAGAACAATTATATGATCCAGAAGCAAAACAATTTTTAGCAGACCGCTTTGTGGTAGGCACATGTCCTAAATGTGGATATGAGGAAGCTTATGGTGACCAATGTGAAAACTGCGGTTCTACGCTAAATGCAACCGATTTAATTAATCCTAAATCAACTATTTCCGGTGCTGCACCCACCGTAAAAGAAACCAAACACTGGTTTTTACCTTTAGATCGTCATGAAGCATTTTTAAAAGAATGGATCTTAGAGGGCCATAAAAATGATTGGAAACCAAATGTATACGGACAATGTAAATCTTGGATTGATGACGGACTTAAACCTAGAGCGGTAACACGCGATTTGGATTGGGGAATTCCTGTTCCCGTACCAGGCGGTGAAGGCAAAGTATTATATGTTTGGTTTGATGCTCCTATTGGCTATATTTCTTCTACCAAAGAATGGGCAGCCAGAGAAGGAAAAGATTGGGAACCGTATTGGAAAGATGAGAACACCAAATTGGTTCATTTTATCGGTAAAGACAATATTGTATTTCACTGTATTATTTTCCCAAGTATTTTAAAAGCACATGGTGGCTATATCTTACCAGATAACGTACCCGCTAACGAATTTTTAAATTTAGAAGGCAACAAATTATCTACCTCTAAAAATTGGGCAGTATGGTTGCATGAGTATTTAGAAGATTTCCCGAACATGCAAGACGTGTTGCGGTATACATTAACCGCAAATGCACCTGAAACAAAAGATAATGACTTTACCTGGAAAGATTTTCAAGCTAGGAACAACAATGAGTTGGTGGCTATTTTTGGGAATTTTATAAACCGTGTAGTGGTATTAAGTAATAAATACTACCAAGGTATTATTCCTACTCCTGCTGCTTTTTCTGATATTGATTTAGAAACTTTAGCAGAAGTTAAAAAATATCCTGAAATTATTTCTAGTTCTATTGAACGGTACCGTTTTAGAGAAGCTGGCCAAGAGTTAATGAGTTTAGCGCGTTTAGGTAATAAATATTTAGCTGATGAAGAGCCATGGAAAGTGATTAAGCAAGATGAAGAGCGTGTAAAAACAATTATGTTCGTTGCACTTCAAATTGCAGAAGCATTAGCTGTTTTAAGTGAGCCTTTCTTGCCATTTACCTCAACAAAATTGAAAAACATACTACATAGTGACGCTCAGAATAGTTGGAATGATATTGCTAAAAAAGACGTTCTAATTCCTGCAGGACATCAAATTGGTGAAGCAGAATTATTATTTTCAAAAGTAGAAGACGAAGCAATTCAAGTACAATTAGACAAATTAGAAGCTACTAAAAAAGCCAACGAAAACGCAAATAAAGAAGTTATGCCACAAAAAGAAACCATCACTTTTGAAGATTTTTCTAAATTAGACATTCGTGTAGGTACGATCATCGAAGCAGAAAAAATGCCAAAAGCTAAAAAGCTATTAGTTTTAAAAGTAGATACAGGTATTGATGTCCGCACTATTGTTTCTGGTATTGCAGAGAGCTTTACTGCAGAAGAAATTGTAGGCAAAAAAGTTACGGTATTGGTTAATCTTGCTCCCAGAGCATTACGTGGTGTAGATAGTGAAGGAATGATTTTAATGACCGAAAATGAAGAGGGTAAATTAGTTTTTGTTAATCCGGATACGGAAGGTGTAGGCAATGGCGAAACCATTAATTAATTTGTAACTTTAAAAAAAAGAAAACTATGTTATCAAAAACTATAGAAGACGCATTAAATCATCAAGTAAAAATAGAGGCTGAATCTTCTCAAATTTATTTAGCCATGGCTTGTTGGGCTGAAGTTAAAGGTCTTGAAGGAGTTGCTGGTTTTATGTATGATCAATCTCAAGAAGAAAGAGATCACATGCTAAAATTGGTAAAATTTGTCAACGAGCGTGGTGGGCATGCCCAAATTTCCGAATTAAGCGCTCCAAATGTAACCTTCAATTCTTTCAAAGAAATGTTCGAAAAATTATTTGAACACGAAGTTTTCGTTTCTAATAGCATTAATGAATTAGTACACATTAGCCTTCAAGAAAAAGACTATGCAACACATAATTTCTTACAATGGTATGTTGCAGAACAGATTGAAGAAGAAGCAATGGCACGCACTATTTTAGATAAAATAAATCTAATTGGGGACGATAAAGGCGGACTTTATCTATTTGACAGAGATATACAACAACTTACAATTACCTCTGCTTCAATAGATACCCCACAATAATTTAACATTTAATCTTATTTAGATTAAGTAAAAATAACTTAAATTTGTCTCGCAATATCTTATAGCGTTTGTTG
Source organism: Cellulophaga algicola DSM 14237 (assembly GCF_000186265.1). Taxonomy (NCBI): domain Bacteria; kingdom Pseudomonadati; phylum Bacteroidota; class Flavobacteriia; order Flavobacteriales; family Flavobacteriaceae; genus Paracellulophaga; species Paracellulophaga algicola. Next base: position 2,130,659 of record NC_014934.1, on the reverse strand, counting down.
TGGGCAAAAAAAAGGAGAAAAAGAAAGAGGAAAAGGCATTGAAGAAATTATCGAAAATGACTAAGGTCAAAACCGATAAAGTTAAAAGTAAGTGCTGTTCTAAATATAAAAAATCGGAAAGCAAGCGTTGTAAAAAATGTCCTTGTTTTGATTTGATGAAAAAAGTTGCTTAATCTATTTATAAAATTCACTTAAAACCTATGCAGTTTTCTATCTTGCATAGGTTTTTTAATTTATAGATCTCATGCAACTTATCCCCTACTTACTAAAGCACACTCAACTCGTAGAAAAAAATATAGTCAATACGGTAGAACTTTTAGATCAAGACTGTACTATTCCCTTCATATCTAGGTATCGAAAAGAAAAAACAGGAAATCTAGATGAAGTTCAGATTGGTGATATTGTAAAATTCAAAGAACTTTTTGAAGCGCTAGAGAAGAGAAAATTAGCCATCATTAAATCGGTTGATGAACAAGAGTCACTCACTTCTGAGCTTAAGAAAAAGTTTCAAGATGCTCCAGATCTTACTTCGCTAGAAGATTTATACCTGCCTTTTAAGAAAAAAAGAAATACAAAATCTGAAGTAGCTATTAAAAATGGCTTAGAGCCTTTGGCTAAAATCATCATGGCACAAAATAATGATGATATTGATTACATCGCAACGCAGTATTTGAATGATGCTATTCCCAATGAAGATGAAGCTATTGAAGGCGCTCAGCATATTATTGCAGAATGGATTAATGAACGTACTGATGTTAGAAATCAAATTCGTCATCAATTAGAGAAATTTGCACAAATAACCACCAAGGTTGTTGGCACCAAAAAAGACGATGAAAAAGCGCAAAAATTCCGTGATTATTTTGATTGGAGCGAGGCTTTAAACCGCTGCCCTTCCCATAGGTTACTTGCTATTTTACGTGCAGAGAACGAAAAATTTATCCGCGTAAAAATAGTCATTGAAGACGAGCGTACGATAGAAAAAGTGGAAGACCGAATTATAAAAAACAGAAGCTCTAGTTCAAAATATATAAAAGCAGCGATAGAAGATGCCTATAAGCGTCTTTTATATCCTTCTTTATCTAATGAAACACTCAAACTTGCTAAAGAAAAAGCAGACGCAGATGCTATAGATGTTTTTTCTAAAAACTTAAAACAATTATTGCTTGGTGCTCCGTTAGGGGAAAAACGTATTCTAGCTATAGATCCTGGTTTTAGAAGCGGTTGTAAAGTGGTTTGTCTAAGTGCACAAGGAGATTTAGTCCATAATGAGAATATCTACCCACATGCTCCACAAAATGATAGCACAGGCGCTATAAACAAAATAAGCAGTTTGGTAGATGAATATAAAATAGAAGCAATTGCTATTGGTAATGGTACGGCATCTAGAGAGACAGAACAATTGGTGAAACGCATTATTTTTAAGAACCCTATTGAAGTATATGTGGTGAGTGAAGCAGGAGCATCTATCTACTCCGCCTCAAAAATAGCACGAGACGAGTTCCCAAATTTTGATGTTACCGTTCGTGGCTCTGTTTCCATTGGAAGGCGACTAGCAGACCCTTTGGCTGAATTGGTGAAAATAGACCCAAAATCTATTGGTGTTGGCCAATACCAGCATGACGTAGATCAGTCTAAATTAAAATCTTCCTTAGATACCGTTGTAGAAAGTTGTGTAAATGCTGTTGGGGTAAATATTAATACGGCCAGTGTTCCTTTGCTGAGTTATGTTTCAGGGATTGGACCAAAATTAGCAGAAAACATTGTCGCCTATAGAAATGAAAATGGTGCGTTTACCAGCAGAACAGAAATTAAAAAAGTACCCCGTCTAGGTGGAAAAGCTTTTGAACAAGGTGCTGCATTTTTAAGAATTAAAGATGCTAAAAATCCGCTAGATGATTCTGCAGTGCACCCTGAACGTTATGATTTGATTAAAAGCATGGCGAAAGAAAAAGGTATTTCTATTAAAGAAATTATAGGAAATAAAAGTATCTTAGAAAGCATAAACCTAAATGCGTATTGTAGCGAAGATATTGGTTTGCCCACTTTAAAAGATATTGTAAAAGAACTGGAGAAGCCTGGTTTGGATACCCGCGAAAAAGCAAAAGTATTTACGTTTGACCAACATATAAAATCGATTACCGATTTACACGAAGGACTAGTACTTCCTGGTATTGTAAACAACATTACCAATTTTGGTTGCTTTGTAGATATCGGAATAAAAGAAAGTGGCCTGATTCATATTTCTAACCTCTCTGATACTTTTGTAAAAGATGTGAATGAACATGTAAGTTTACAACAACAAATAACTGTAAAAGTGATGGAAGTTGATGTGGCTCGTAAACGCATTCAACTCGCATTACAGAAATAATACGAAATGCTTAAAATTGCTTGTCACCCTATATACAAACATCATTTGCCAGACGGACACCGGTTTCCTATGGCAAAGTATGATCTGTTGCCACAGCAATTAATCTATGAAGGCACCTGCAAAAAAGAAAATTTCTTTGAACCAGAAATCCCGAATGATAAATATATTTTAGCAGTTCATGATGCGGAGTATTATTATGATCTATTAAATATTAAAATTGACCAAAAAGCAGCACGCAAAATAGGTTTTCCGCTATCTGAAGATTTAATTGAACGCGAACGGATTATTACTGGTGGCACCATAAAAGGTTGTGAATTTGCAATAGAGAATGGTGTTGCGATGAATCTAGCCGGAGGAACACACCACGCCTATTCTGACCACGGAGAAGCATTTTGCATGCTAAATGATCAATCCATTGGAGCAAGATATTTACAGGCGAAAAAATTAGCTGCTCAAATATTGATTGTTGATTTAGATGTGCATCAAGGGAATGGTACTGCAGAAATTTTTCAAAACGATACTTCTGTATTTACTTTTTCTATGCATGGCGAAAGTAATTACCCATTTAGAAAGGAAGCATCAGATTTAGATATTGCACTCAAAAAGGGTACTGAAGATAAAGAATACTTATCACTTTTAAAAAAAACTCTCCCTGCTTTGATCACAGCAGTAAAACCTGATTTTATTTTCTATCTTTCAGGAGTTGATGTTTTAGCTAGTGATAAACTGGGCACTTTAGCACTGACTTTAGAAGGGTGTAAAAAGCGTGATGAGTTTGTATTAAAAACCTGTCTTGATTATAAAATACCGGTACAATGCAGTATGGGTGGCGGGTATTCTCGGGATATAAAAATCATTATAGAAGCACACGCTAATACGTTTAGACTTGCTCAAGAGCTATATTTCTAATTTTCTTAAGGAGGCCATCATCAACCTCAAGAACTTGAATTTTTTTCCTACAACAATATTTATAGTTTTTATAGTCATTTTCCTACAATACGCAACATTTTTTTGATTTAAGTGACGGGTAATGTGATATTTATAGCTTCTTTATAAGAACAGCTATGATGTCTACTAAAACATTTGTACTCATTTTTTTACTTTCAATTTTTACTTTTTGCTCCTATGCACAAGTAAAAATTGGTGATGATGTAAGTACAATAGACAACGCCTCACTCCTAGAATTAGAAAGCACTTCTAAAGTACTTGTGGTAACTAGAGTTACTAATTCTCAAATGTTACAAATTTCACCATTAAATGGCGCATTAGTATATAACACCGACTCTAAATGTATCTACGTATTTAATGGAAATCAATGGATGAATCTTTGCGATAATATATCTAATCCTATTTCTATTACGGATAATGAAGATGGTTCATTCACCATTGATGCTACTGATGGGTCCTCATTTACATCAGGAGATTTAACAGGCCCCCAAGGAGAACAAGGACCTATAGGTGATAATGCTGTGGTAGAACAAGAACAAATAGTAATAGTCGCTAGTAATGGGCAAATACAATTTAACACACCACTCCCCATAGCAGACAGTAGAAAAATTGAAATTTATAGAAACGGGGTAAGAATAGATTTCACCACGGTAAATGAAAACACCATTGAATTAGAAAGTGACGTCATATGCTACCAGAATGACAAAATACGAATCGTACAAATTTTATAATAAATAATCATGAATACATTTCTTAACACTTTAAACTCTAATAACATGCAAACAAAAAAACCCTTTAAAAACTTAAAAATTTTCGCCTCTGGCTTCCTTATGCTAACAGGTTTGGTGGCTACTGCACAACAAACTACAGGTGATGTAGTAAAAAAAGCTGATGTTGACCCCGGAACTACAATTACTGATGGTGCCGTGCGTGTTATTGACAACAAAGGAACCATTAAGTATCTTCAGACACAAAATGGCATTACTATGTTATCAAACACTACTGCGAATGTGACTACTACCACATGGCAGTTAGGTGGTGTTTTGACAGATTCTACCTTTATTGATATCGATGGAAAATTATTTGGTCTTAACGGTTTAGAATTGATTGATGCTGCAACTGAAAGTGCTTCTACTGATGCAACTACCGAATCTGATGCAGGAACAGGAACAGGGTACACTATACTTGTAAGAGATGAAGCAACTGGAGCAACCAAAAAATTATTAGCCACTGAACTTATTCAAAGTGGACAAGAAGCTTTTACAGCAACGCTTGCACAAACTACATTTGCATTGACAGGCGCCCCTGTTTTACCGTCGTTTAGTCAAGTTTGGGTCTATAGAAATGGTGCTAAACTCATCGCTAATGTTGATTATACGGTAGCAGCTTCAACAGTTACTTTAGTAGAAAATGACTATGCTGTTTATGCCGGTGATATTGTAGAAATACAGTACGTTAAATAACGCTACCAGACATTTTATACAGACACAGCACCATTATTTTTAACCAAAAAATACCGCTTCTTCATGCCTTTAAATTTTAAGCGCTTTATACTTTTTTGCACAATGATGGTAAGTATTCACATCGTTGCGCAAAAAGTTGAAGCAATAAATAAAAAAGGGAGTGTTGTCACCATTAATAATAATACAGTAACTACTGCGTTTGTAGCACCTATACAACCAATACAGAATGATGTTTGGTTTGATACTTCTAATAGTGAAAATGCTAGATCAAAAATCTGGAACGGAGCTACATGGGTAAATCTTGATTATACCGGCACACCTGGCTCCATTTTTTTTACGGGAACAGGAAATTACCCTACTCAAGATAATAACAATTTTTTTTGGGATAGTACCAATTCGCGCTTAGGTTTAGGAACTAACACACCAAATGCTATGTTAGATATTGAAGGGGGGACAGTTCGTCTATCTGATTATGGCGCTGGCACTATCACAGGAATAGCAACCAATATACTAGCGGTTGAAGCTGATGGTGACGTAGTAGAAGTTGATTTATCTAGCTTTACCACAAGCAACCAAACCTTATCAACTACAGGTAGTGCTGGCAATATTTCTATTAGTGCGGGTAATTCTATTACATTAAATGTTAATGACAGCGATGCTGATCCCTTAAATGAAATACAAACCATCTCAAAAACAGGCAATACCATTACATTAAATAGAAGTGGAGGAAGCATTACCGAAACAAAAACAACTATTTCACAGAGTCTTAGCACAGGCATCATCACACATACTAGTGAAGATGGTACATCACAAGCTGTAAATCTAGTGAGTGCAAACAGTAACAACAATATATCAGTAGGTACAGATGGTGGAGCATATTACAACAACCCAATTAAAGCGTACGGAAAGCTTATACCGGTGACGGGTACCTTCACTGCAACGGGAATAAGCGGCGCTATCAAAAATAGTACAGGAAAGTATACGTTTACAATGGCAACAACTAGAACAAGCACAAATTATGTGATTCAGTTGAGTGTTTTGGAAACCGGAACAAATGAGATAGACATTTATGTTACAGATCAAACTACAACAACATTTAGTATTGCCATCATCCAAAGATCACTTATGACTGGTTTTGTTGACAGAACATGTTATTTCACCGTATTAGATTTTTAATATCATGAGCAGACACATACTCATCATAGTATTTAATATTCTTGTGCTACAAATCAATACAGCACAAACCCTCCGAAACTTTGGGGCTATAGAAATTCACGGTACCGGTCAAATAGGATTTTTTTCTTCGCTAGAAAATGATGGCATCTTTGATACTAAATCTGGATTAGCAGGGTTTTATGGCACTAATTTAAATTCTATTTCCGGGTCTATTTCTCCATATTTTTATGATATTGAAATTAATAATGATGAAGGCATTTTTCTTCAAATCCCTCTAAAAGTTAGTAATAACACCAATTTTATTTTTGGAGATATCATAACCTCTAAGGCAAGCAACACCAACTATCTAGAATTCATTTCCACTTCATTTTACAATGGAGCATCTAATTTTTCAAAGGTTGATGGGTATATGTCCATCTCCGACGTACAAAGTTTTCTTTTTCCTATTGGTGACGAAACATATTTAAGACCCTTGGGTATCGACACAGAAGAAACTACATCATTTTTTAAAACAGCTTACTTTTTTGAAAACGGAACTTTAGATTTTTCAACTATTTTAGCACAAAAATCTGATTTACAATCTATTAGTAAAACAGAGTATTGGGTTTTAGAAGGGGATGCAAGCACAAGGATTACGATAGGATGGAATGAGCGAAGTGATCTTCAAAGCATAACGGACAATCAAGACAACTTAACGATAGTAGGTTTCGAAAAAAAATCAAGCCAATGGGTAAATCTAGAATCAGCGGACCGTAGTGGAAATCTATTAGAAGGGTTTATTTCATCTACCGAATTTATACCCAATGATTATAGCGCCATTACATTTGGAATTTTAAAGACTAGAAAACCTGTTTCTCGTAGAGGTTATAATTATATTATTACTCCTAACGGAGATGGTATCAATGACTTTCTTTACATACCAGAGTTAGAAGATTTTGATGGTAACCGTATGTTGATTTTTGACAGAAACGGACTTAAGGTTTTTGAAAAAGAAAATTATACGGATGAATTCAATGGCAAAGTAAGCGTAAATATAGCCGCTATAACTAGAAATAAGGGCTTATCAGAAGGTATATACTATTACCTTATTACCGCAGGAAAAGACAATTTTGTAATTCAAGGGTTTTTATACTTGGAACGGTAATGCTAAGCTAGAGCACATTTTAGAGATATAAACTGTCATTTTTTTAACATTCTCTTTAGATTTTAAAAGTATCCTTACGCAACCAAAATAGGTATCTTAGTTTCCGAACTAATTAACGGGAACATTATGAAAAAAAACAACCTATTTGCAGTACTGCTGTTACTCTTTTCTTTTACAGCAAGTGTTGCGCAAGCTACAGACGAAATTGTCGAGAAAATTGTAAAAGAAGCCAATGACAATTCACAGTTAGAAGTATTAGCACATGAGCTTATGGATGTAGTAGGACCACGTTTAGTTGGGACTCCTCAAATGAAAAAAGCAAGTGATTGGGCCATTGCTACTTATAAAAAATGGGGTATAGATGCGCGCATGGAAGAGTATGGTAAATGGCGCGGTTGGGAACGCGGAATTACTCATGTAGACTTAATTGCTCCTCGCGTAGTAAGCTTAAGCGGCATGCAATTAGCTTGGAGCCCTAGTACGGGAAAGAAAGGAATTACCGCAAGTTTAATTACAATACCAGAAGTAACAGATTCTATTGCCTTTCAAAAATGGTTACCTAGTGTAAAAGGTAAAATTGTATTGGTTTCTATGAACCAACCTACAGGTAGACCGGATTATAATTGGGAAGAATTTGCAACCCCAGAATCTTTTGAGAAAATGAAAACGGATCGTGATGCTTTAGAAAGAGCATGGGAAGATCGCATGCGTAAAACAGGCTTTACGTCAAGAAACATCAATCAAGAATTAGAAAAATCTGGAGCTTTGGGGATCATTCAATCTAGATGGTCTAACGGATTTGGTGCCAACAAAATTTTTAGTGCCAATACCAAAAAAATTCCCGTAGTAGATTTGTCCTTAGAAGATTATGGGCTAATTTATAGAATGACTGAAAATGGAGATCAACCAAAATTAAAAGTTGTTGCCGAATCTAAAGAACTAGGAACGGTCCCTACTTTTAACACCCTAGCAGAAATAAAAGGAACAGAATTCCCTGAGGAGTATGTGATTCTCTCTGCGCATTTTGACTCATGGGATGGCGCTACTGGAGCCACAGATAATGGCACAGGAACTATCACCATGATGGAAGCAGCAAGATTGCTGAAAAAATTCTACCCAAACCCAAAAAGAACAATTTTAATCGGACTCTGGGGAAGTGAAGAGCAAGGTTTAAACGGGTCTCGCGCTTTTGTAGAAGATCATCCAGAAATTATTGCAAACGTACAAGCGGTATTCAATCAAGACAACGGAACAGGAAGAGTCGTAAATATTTCTGGGCAAGGTTTCTTACACGCCTATGATTATATTGGAAAATGGTTAGAAGCTGCTCCAAAGGATATTAGCAAACATATAGAAACTACATTCCCAGGCGTTCCTAGTACTGGCGGATCTGATTACGCATCTTTTGTAGCTGCAGGCGCCCCTGCTTTTTCTTTGAGCTCTTTGAGCTGGAGCTACTGGAATTATACCTGGCACACCAACTTAGACACCTATGATAAAATTGTTTTTGATGATGTACGAAATAATGCCATATTAACTGCTGTAATGGCATATATGGCGAGTGAAGATCCTGAAAAAACTTCCCGTGAGAAATCGGTTTTACCGATAAATCCAAGATCAGGAGAACAACGTACATGGCCAGAACCAAGTTCTCCAGAACGTGATGGTGGTAAATTAGAATAACAAACTAAAAAAAGCGGTCTAATTAGACCGCTTTTTTTATTCCTGAAATTAAGTTATAAAATTCCAACTCCTACACGTACAGATGGCACTCGTACGCTAGTTCTTACGCTTGTCCTATTGGAAGAACGGTGATAATTTTGGTTGTATCCATAATAGTAATAGGTAGCATGACTGTAATAATGTGTGCCATGGTGGCAATGATCATCGCAATCCTTGTAATGTTCCGCGTAAGCATCACGCTTCCCTTTGATATAGGCGCGGTACGCTTTTCTATCACGCTTTTTCAAATCTTTCTCATAAGCTTGTTGGTCCTCCCAAAATTCTTCTTCAACAGTTTCATCTTCTGCTGAAAATTCTTGTTCATAGGTAGCATCTTCCAATGCCCTTTGCTCATAATATGTTTTAGATGCTAATTTTTCTTCTGTTTGTGCTTGTAAGCCTAAGGTTGCGAATATTGCTAAAAAGGATAGTAGGTGTAATTTTTTCATGCTTCAGTTATTTAAATTAAGAATTGGTTTAAGTTTCCTGCTTTGCTTCTAAAACAATTAAAGCCTAAAAAACCCTACTTTCTATTACAAAAATATTTTGAAATGATGCTCTTAGATGACATATGTGCTATATTTATAATATCAATTAAAGACAAGAAACATGGGAATATTAAATAGCATCCTTGGTAATGCAAGCGAAGTTTCGATAGATAAACTTCAAGAAAAATATGGTAGATTATTAATAGCTAATGAAGTAATAGAGCTAGGGTTCAAACTCTTCCGCGATACCTTTATGTTTACTAACAAACGATTAATCATCATAGATGTTCAAGGCTTAACAGGAAGTAAAGTACAGTACCAATCTTATCCTTATAAAAGTATTTCTAGGTTCTCATTAGAAACTGCGGGTACATTTGATTTAGATGCCGAATTAAAAATTTGGATTTCTAGTGAAGACATTCCATCGGTAAGTAAAAAATTTAATAAGAGTATTGATGTTTATGAAGTACAAAAATACTTAGCGAGTAAAGTAATGTAACATCAAGTATCCAAATTTTGTTGAGAACATACTGTAAGACAAATTTTTGAAGCATCCCTAAAGAAACATACATGGCACAATTATTTCAAGTTCAAAGTCGAAGAACAAATTCCATTTTTATTGATGATAATGAAATGATTTTAACATTTAAGCCTATTTATGATATTGATAAATTTATCAACATGTATAAATATCCGGAGATGTATGATACCACCGAAATTTTTAAGTTCAATGAAATCAAAAGGATTCAGTTTCAAAATGGATTCATGAAATTTAAAGGGGCGCAAAAAGCTAATGAAACCATAGTTACTATTGATGATATCCAATTTAAACTAGCAGAAGACCTACCTAAGTTTAGGTTAGCACTAGATAAAATTAAAAGCCTAAAAGTTGCACACAAAAAGGAAACAAAATTAAAAAGCATTTACCGCAGTAGAGGCTTTTTAGTTTCTATTTTTGGGTTATTATTTATCGCTCTAGCGTGGAGAGATAATATAGCTACTGGACATTTAGAAAGAAGGTTAGCCGCTACATCTTTAAAAAATATTTTTGAAAGATTAGGTACTCCACTATCTTTAACTATTGGTATTATCATTATATTCATTGGGTGTTATCTAATGTGGAAAAAGACAACATCACGAGACACCGTAATTAGTTATGAAAACATTCAAGGGTAGCACTAAAAAAATAACACTTTCTTTATGATAGAATTACGAACGTATACTTTAGACGTTGTAGAAGCTTATGCCTCTTATAGAAATAACAAGATCATTTTTGATAATGGGTATGACAAAGTTCCTAATCCGTTTACCTTAAAAGATGCAGAAGATTTTATACATCTACAAACTAAAAAAGCAATACCCGAACGGAAATTAATTTATTGGAAAGATCAATTTGTAGGCGAAATTGGGATAACGATCAATACGGATGTATTTAGATTAAGTGCTGAAATGGGTTATTTTATTGGAGCTCCTTTTTGGGGTAATGGTATTGCTTCTGAAGCAATAAAATTGATGGTTGATTATAGTTTTAAAACCTTTGAAATTATTAGAATAGAAGCTGGCGTTTTTTCATTCAACAAAGCATCAATGCGGGTATTAGAAAAAAAATGGTTTTTACCTTGAATCTATTAAAAAAGACGCTGTACTTAAAAACGGTGTAATTATAGATGATTACATCTGGGTGAAATTAAAAAGAGAACTTAACTAAAAACATAAATTACCATGGAAAAATCTGAATCTGGATCCCCTATCTACAGGTATACAAACCAAGATAAAAATGAATTTGAAGGAGCCGGTGGCGATTCTTCAATGGAAGAAATATCTGATCATATTGAAGCTCATGTAGGTAAAATACATATGGTTTTTCATGAAATAGTATCAGAACAAGTACATATAGATGTGCACTGGGTAAAACCCACAAAAGAACGCCCGTTCCATACCTTAATTACTTCTGGAATGAGCGATAAGCCTATGCAAACACCCGAAGGTGTAGAAGGGTCTGATTATGCAGAATTAAGTATTTGCTTGCCGGAAGAGTGGAAAATATCAAAAGAAGACTTTAAAGACGAAAAAAATTATTGGCCCATTCGGTTTTTAAAATACCTTGCTAGATTTCCCCACGAATACAACACATGGCTTAGTTATGGGCATACCATACCTAATGGAAACCCTCCTGAAGCCTTTGCAGAAAACACAAAGCTAAACACTATGATTTTATTACCTTCTATAATGTTCGGTGACAAATTTCCTATCCTTGAACTAGACAAGAAAACAATCTCTTTCTATTCTCTTATACCGCTGTATGATGAAGAAGTAGCTTTAAAAATGGCTAAAGGTGTAGAAGCCCTTTTTGATGGTTTTGATAAATGTGGACTTACCGATGTATTTCAAATTAACAGGCCAAATACCATTGTTTAAAAGAAATTTTTAGGGCTGTTTTAAAAATAAGCAAGGAGTAATTTTTCATAACTTTGCCGCTGATTTATTCATATTAATTTTTTGCATGTCTATTTATAAAAAAATTGTAGCTGTTGGAGGAAAATATATTGAGATATCAACTATATTCAAATATGGTTTTAACCTCTCTCCTATGTACAGAAGAAGTACCGCTAGAATTATTGCCATTTCAAAAGACCTACTTCATATCCGTATTAAATTACCCATTAGCTATAAAAATAAGAATTATGAAAATTCTATTTTTGGAGGCAGTATGTTCTCGGCTGTAGATCCTATTCCAATGGTTCAACTAATAAATTTAATAGGCGATGATTATGTTGTTTGGGATAAAGCAGCAGAAATTAGATTTAAGAAACCTGCAAGAGAAAATTTATATGCTAACTTTAATTACACTTTGGCAGAAGTGGAAGAAATTAAAAAGCAAATTAAAGCCAATAGTGAACTAGAAATTGTAAAACATACCGCTTTGACAAACAAAGAAAATACGGTTACCTTTTGTGAAGTGAATAAGACTATTTACATTGCTGACAAAGCCTATTTTAAAGAAAAAAAAGAACGCTTAAATCGCTAAATATTCTTTAAGTTCATCTAAAATGCTTCAGCGTTTCTATTTTCAATAAAACAACAAGACACTACTAGTCTTATCTATCCCATGATGAAACGAATTTTAAAAAAAATAACAATCATCGTTTTAGCCATTATCGGCTTAGCAATCGCATTCTATTTTTTATTTACCAACTTTTACCCTAGTTTTGGTGGTGATGTTTCTAAGGCCCGTAAATTGGTTTATCAAAAGTCTCCTCAATTTAAACAAGGAATATTTCATAATAGTAAAGCTGTCCCGAAAGATTTAAACTTTTCTGAGACACTGAAGCTTAGCTATACATTTTTAACCACAAACGTTCCTAACGGCAGGCCTAAAAAAGACTTGAAAGTTCACAAACTAGATTCTGCAGCGGTTGCTAATTATACAAAAGAAGCGCGTTTGGTATGGTACGGACATTCTACCTTTTTAGTGCAACTAAAAGGAAAAACTATTCTTTTAGACCCAATGTTAGGTCAAGTTGCAGCCCCTCATCCCTTATTAGGAGAAAATAGGTTTAATAAAAGTTTTCCATTAGCCGTAGAAAAATTAGGAACTATTGATGCGGTCCTTTTTTCCCACGATCATTATGACCATTTAGACTATGAAACTATTTTAAAAATAAAAGATAAAACTAAACGGTTCTATGTTCCCCTTGGTTTAGGAGTACATCTAGAAGCATGGGGAGTACCCAAAGATCGCATAACAGAATTAGATTGGTGGCAAGAAACCCAATTGGAAGAACTAACGCTAGTCTGCACCCCAGCGCAACATTTTTCTGGACGTAAATTTAATACTACCCGGAGTACACTTTGGAGTTCTTGGGTGATACAATCAAAAGACGAAAATATTTATTTTAGTGGTGACAGCGGTTATGCTTCACATTTTAAAGAAATAGGCGAAAAATATGGCCCTTTTGATATTGCATTGATGGAATGCGGACAATACGACAAAATGTGGCCAGACATACATATGATGCCTGAAGAAACAGCACAAGCAGGAATAGATATAAAAGCTAGAAAAATAATGCCTATACACTGGGCAGGCTTTAAACTAGCTTTGCATGACTGGACAGACCCCGTAACGCGTTTGAAAATTGCAGCCGACAAATTGAACCTACCTGTACTTACCCCAGAACTAGGGACAGAAATTATAGTAAAAGACAGTATTAATACTACCACAAACTGGTGGAAAGGCTTGTAAGAATGAGTGTTTCTTTAAGTTCCTAATAATAAAAAGATAGCTTTCTACACTTATGTGACTTTAGTCACTTTAAAAAACATATTCATTAGTGATCTTTGATCGTACGCTAATCTTCTAAATAATATAGCATGAAAAAGAATATGGGAACTACAGACAAAACAATAAGAGTACTTCTTGCAGCCTTAATAGCTGTACTCTACTTTACTAATGTAATTACGGGTACACTTGGTATCATCCTATTAGTCCTTGCTGGTGTTTTTTTATTCACAAGCCTAGTAAGTTTCTGTCCTTTATATCCTTTATTGGGCTTTTCTAGTTGCCCGCTGAAACCAAAAAAATAACACGAGTTGGTGTTTCAACTTTTTTTAAATTGAAGCTTAATTATTTTACTCTACTAAAACTATAGATACACTAATATACTATACATTTGCTCCTATATTTTTAATCGATGAAGGCAAATACCCGAATAGCATACCTCGTGTTATTCATTAGCTTAAACTTCTTCCAGGTCATAGCACAAAAGAAGGTAACCCACCAACAATTACTGTGGACTAGCTATTCCTTAAAGCTTAAATTAAATGACAACTATCAAATTAGGCAAGAAATAGACCAACGAAATTACTCAAATCCATGGAGGCAGCACCAAACGCTTTCAAGAACTTTTTTTGATAGACAACTTGGCAAAGGTTGGAACACGGCCATAGGACTTACTGGTGTTATTCAGTCGCTTCCTAATGATCCAGAAGTAAAAGACTACTATAACCAAAAAGAACTAAGGCCAGTATTAGAACTTGGCTACAGGCAACCCGTGACTGAAAAATTTTTTATTAACCATAGGTTTTGGTCCGAATTTAGATTTTTTGAACAAGAAAATAATTCTTACGAATTTGCAAATACAAGGTTGCGTTATAAGTTGGAGTTGAGGTATGCCCCTATAAAAAAAGTAACGTTCAAAGCATTTGATGAAATTTTTTTGAATGTAGGAAACACCATTGTATATAATGTATTTGATCAAAATAGGATGGGTGCAAGCGTTCAATTTATGCCTTTAACTAACCTAGGTTTTGAAGTCGGCTATTTTAATATGTTTCAACAACAGAAAAATGGTATCGATTTTTATGATCGCAATAGTATTAAGTTTACCATACACCATACTATTGAAGTAAAGAAAAACAAATCATAAACTATCCTTACAAACATTTTTTTGTAGTATTGTTTAGCTATTTAAAAGAACAGAGTATTAAAGTTACCAACTAACGATTATAAAATAATAATGGAAGATTTAGTACTTGACACTACTTTTAAAGGAGAGAACTATGCTATTACTAGGCTGCGAAAAGCGGAGTATGAAAATTGCATTTTTGAAAATTGTAACTTTTCCAAAGCAAACTTAAGCAATAGCACATTTTCTGAATGTGAATTTATAGACTGTGATATTAGCAATGCTAATCTTGCCGAAACAACCTTAAAAGAAACTCTTTTTAAAGACTGTAAATTATTGGGTGTAAATTTTCAGTATTGCAATACCTTTTTATTATCCTTTACGTTCGAGAATTGCAACTTAAATTTTGCTTCCTTCTACCAACTTAAAATAAAAAATACACCGTTTTTACGTTGTAAAATGCACCAAGTAGAATTTACAAAGACAGATTTAAGTAGTGCCATTTTTCAAGAGTGTGATTTGAATGCCGCTATATTTAGTGCCACAATTTTACAAAAAACAGATTTTACGACTGCCATTAATTTCTCCATTGATCCAGAAGCAAACGCAATAAAAAATGCTAAATTCTCGAAAGACAACCTCT
Source organism: Cellulophaga algicola DSM 14237 (assembly GCF_000186265.1). NCBI lineage: Bacteria > Pseudomonadati > Bacteroidota > Flavobacteriia > Flavobacteriales > Flavobacteriaceae > Paracellulophaga > Paracellulophaga algicola. The sequence goes on along the minus strand of NC_014934.1, from coordinate 2,115,302 downwards.
CTGGGTTACTTACAAAATACAGTATTTCAATTCATTGAGATTTAGCAACTAAAATAAATTGTATATTAGAACTTCTTTAAGACAATATACTATGAAACCATTTTTTCTCTTATTATTAGTTACAAGTTTATCTACTGCACAGCATACACTTTCGCTCCCAGAAAATGAAACAGAACCAAAAGCGACACTTGCAGATGCTAGTTTTATGACAGGCCATTGGATTGGCGAAGCTTTTGGAGGAATTAGTGAAGAAATATGGACTAAAGCTGAAGGCGATTCTATGATGTTTTCTTTTAGATTAGTAATCGATGGTAAAGTAGACTTCTATGAAATAGGACATATTATTGAAGAAGGAGAAACCATACATTTACAACTAAAGCATTTTTCAGGCGAATTAGATGGTTGGGAAGCTAAAGATGAATTTCAAGACTTTCCTCTAGTGAAAAAAGAAGATAATGCTCTATATTTTGACGGACTTACCTATAAAAGAATAAGCGACAATGAAATGATTGCCTATGTTCTTGCCGAAGAAGAAAATGGCAGTACACAAGAATTTAAATTCATTTTTAAAAAGCAATAATTTGAAGAAACTTTGTCCCGAATGTGGAGAAAAAATTATTGGGCGAGTAGATAAAAAATTCTGCTCTGATTATTGTCGTAACTCTTTCAACAATAAATTAAACAAAGACTCTAAAAATCTCATTAGAAATATTAACAACCGCTTACGAAAGAATCATCGTATTTTAGAAAGCTTTCCATTAACCGATGGTAAAACAAAAAGCACACGGTACAAACTCTTAGACAAAGGATTTGATTTTGAAATTTTCACAAGTATTTACACCACGAAAAAAGGAACCATCTATTATTTTGTGTATGATCTAGGCTATTTACCTCTAGACAATGATTATTATATGATTGTAAAAAGGGAATAAAAAAACCTCACCAATAAAGAGTGAGGTTACTATTAATGGTTAGATCATACTTTTTACTTTACCAATTTTGCCCGCTTAATTTAAGTGCTGCAATAACAATATCTTTTCTACTTATTTGCCCTACTAACAATCCATCTTTCAACACAGGTAATCTACGCCTATTATTTTTATGAAAGATTCCTGCAGCATCAAAAATACTGATATCATTACCTATGGTTTCAACATTTTTAGTCATGTAATTATCTACCCTTTTATCTAATATGGGTTGGTTAAAATAGCGACTCTCTGAAATTGTTTTCATACAATCTGCTTCAGAAATAATCCCGACAAGAAATCCATTAGTATCTAAAACAGGTCCCCCTGAAATATTATGCTTGGTAAATAATTCCATTACCTCTAGAATAGATTGTTCTGGGGAAAAAGAAACTAATTTTCTCGTCATATAGTCTTCGACCAAAATGGGAGCATCAAATTCTTTTTTAACGACTTTACGTATGCCCTGAAAGCTTTTGATTCCCATATGTAGTATTTTAAGGTTGATATTAAATATAGTACTTATTCTTAATAAAACAACAACTAGTTGATATATAATCGTTTAAATAATCATTTTTTTAAGAAATAGTCTAGCAAATCCCTATCGATACTACAAAAAATTACTATTATAAACATCCCACTATATTTTTATACATTTACAAACATCTCAAGATAGCAACACAATTTATACCCGAATGAAAACAAGCACTTCTTCTCTAACCCTTATTTTAATCCTAATAATTATCTATTTCGGGTTCAAATCATCCATGCCAGGTGATGTTATAGATAAAGAATTAACCGAGACTGAATTCGCTACAGAAAGAGCGCTAGTCCATGTGAAAAAAATTTCTACCAAACCACATTCCGTAGGCTTTCCTGCTCATAAAGAAGTTCGAAATTACATCCGTAGAGAGTTAGAAAAATTAGGTTTACAAACAAGCGTACAAGAAGGGTATACCACAGGAGACTGGGCTAATTTAAGTAAAGCTGTAAATATCATTGCCAAAATAGAAGGTACTGAGAAAGGCAAAGCATTAGTACTTTTATCACATTATGACAGCAACCCACATTCTTCTTTAGGTGCTAGTGATGCAGGTAGCGGAGTAGCTACAATTTTAGAAGGTGTACGTGCCTTTTTAGCAGGAAACAAAAAACCGAAAAATGATATTATCATTCTATTTACCGATGCAGAGGAATTGGGTTTAAATGGTGCCGATTTATTTGTAAATAATCATCCGTGGAGTAAAGATGTAGGCTTAGTATTAAATTTTGAGGCACGGGGCAGTGGCGGACCATCCTATATGCTTATAGAGACCAATAGAGGAAATAGTAATCTAATCAAAGAATTTACAAAAGCTAATCCTGATTACCCTGTTGCAAACTCCCTAGTATATAGTATTTATAAAATGCTCCCCAATGATACAGATTTAACTGTTTTTAGAAAAGATGGAGATATTGAAGGCTTAAATTTTGCTTTTATTGATGATCATTATGATTACCACACAGAAAGAGATACTTATGAACGCTTAGATAGAAATACCCTTGCGCATCAAGGGAGCTATTTAATGCCGTTATTACATCATTTCAGCACGGCTGATTTATCCAATTTAAAAAGCTTAGACGATTACAATTATTTTAATGTTCCGTTTTTCAAGCTAGTGTCATATCCTTTTGATTGGGTTTGGCCTTTATTTATTATCGCATTAATCTTCTTTTTTGCACTAATACTCCATGGTTTTAAGAAAAAATCTTTAAACTTAAAAGACAGTGCCTTAAGTTTTATTCCGCTTTTAAGTACTATAGTTATAAATGGTATCGTGGGGTATTTTAGTTGGCCGATTTTAAAAAGTAGCTACCCTCAATACCAAGATATTTTACATGGGTTTACGTATAATGGCTATACCTATATCACAGCATTTGTGCTTTTTTCTTTGGCAGTCTGCTTTTTTATCTATCATAAGTTTAGAAAAATAAATACCGCAAATCTATTGGTAGGGCCGCTAGTACTTTGGCTTATAATTTGCGGTGGATTGAGTACTTATTTACCTGGTGCTAGCTTTTTTATAATCCCCGTATTTGCACTTTTAGCCGCATTCTTAGTCGTCATAAACCAAGAAAAACCCAATGCATACCTACTTGTATTCTTACTCATTCCTGCCTTATGGATTTTTACCCCTTTTATAAAAATGTTTCCAGTAGGTCTAGGCCTAAAAATGATGGTTGCATCTACGGTATTAACCACCTTGGTTTTTGTTTTAGCGCTGCCAGTATTTTCATTTTATAAGCACAAAAACAGAGTAGCCTTTATACTGATGTTGCTGTTTATAACTGACATGGTCTCTGCGCATTTAAATGCTGGTTTTTCTGAAGATCATGCGAAACCAACAAGCTTAGTATATGTCTTAAATGCAGATACTAATGATGCGCAATGGGCAACCTATGATCACGTATTATCTGGTTGGACCGCACAATTTGTGGGTGCAGATAAGAAAGTTCCCGAGAAATTAAGTAAAAACACCATCAGTAGCAAATATAAAACGGCGTTTACCTATACTTCTAAAGCGCCCTTAAAAAATATAGCAGCACCTAAAGTTGAAAAAACAAGAGATACCATTATCGGAACGGAACGTCATGTAAAAATTTGTATTACCCCACAACGCAACGTAAATAGATTAGATATTTTCACTGCGCAAACCAACATAATTAAAGCAAGTGTAAATTCTGTTCCATTATCAGATTACTTCCTTAAAAATAGAACGCCAGGAAAACTAATTACGCATTATATAAGTAATAATGAGTATACCGAACTAAGCCTAATACTTCCTAAAAATGAAAAATTTGAGCTTAAACTTTATGAAGCATCGAACGATTTACTAACCAATTCGCAATTTACAGTACCTGCGCGACCAAAAAATGCAATCCCTAAGCCTTTTGTACTTAATGATGCAATACTTGTAACTAAAACTATCACTATTGAATAATACTGTCGGAATTTTAGGATGCGGTTGGCTTGGCCTTCCATTAGCCAAAACTTTTATTAAAAACGAGTTTCTAGTAAAAGGAACGACGACATCAGAAGAAAAATTAAAGCTCTTGAATGAGGCTGGCATTCAGGAATATAAAATAATACTTTCTGAAAATGGCATTGTAGGACCAATAAGAGCATTTTTAGCAAACACAAAAACGCTTGTTATTAATGTTCCTCCAAAATTACGAGGAACCAATACCGAAAATTATGTGGCCAAAATGACTCATTTAGCCAAAGCAATAGAGAAATCGGAAATTAAACAGGTTATTTTTGTAAGTAGCACTGCTGTTTATGGTGATATTAACGGGGTTGTAACTGAAAAAACAAGACCAGAACCTAACACAGAATCTGGTATTCAACTTTTAGCATCAGAAAATATATTTAAAGAGAATAAGAAACTGCAAACTACTATTATACGCTTTGGAGGTTTGCTAAGTGAAGACCGCCACCCGGTTACTATGTTGGTAAAAAGGAAAGGATTAAAAAATGGAGGAATGCCCGTTAACCTTATTCATAGAGAGGATTGTATTCGAGTAATTTTAAAAGTTATTGAAGAAAATTGGTGGAATGTAAGCATCAATGGCGTGTATCCTGAACACCCGAGTAAAAAGGAATATTATACCGAGGCAGCCATAAAAAGAGGACTTAATCTGCCTGATTATGAGGATAATAAAACTGAAAATGGCAAAATAATAGCGGCTGATTATTTGACAAATGTTAAAGATTTCCAATTTCTTACCTCAATAAAGAAATAACTTACAACACTTTTAAGTGTTTTGACAACAAAAAAGAAGGCAAACTGTTAATAAACTGTCGATTTCATCAATATAATAATATATTTACGATATAATCTTAAATCGATTAGTATGGTAAATTCAAGTTTAAAAAGGAGGATAATTTCCGAATTAGAAAACCTCATTTCTCAAAGTTGTCCAAATCGAAAAATTGAAAAAAAACACAACGATCTACATATTGCTTTATTAAAAAAACATTACAACGCTTCTGAAGTTGCCATTGATTATTACCGCAGGAGAATTACCTTAAATGTGGTTATTGATGACACTGTTTACGATCCTAAGAAAATAAATACTTATTTGCCTACGTTTCGCGCAGACCTTCACTTTGTCAGCTTAAAATATTTCCTAAAAGACTGCTTAGAGAAAGATACCAGAAGTATAGCTTTTTATGCTAGTTTACTGCGCACCTATGCTATGAAAGATAGTTCGCTACAAGTCAACTAAAAAAAAAGATTCCTAAACTAAAAAGATGCTATATAAGCATCTTTTTAGTTTTAAAGCTTTCCTTAACAGCAAGCTATGAATAATTTTTATAGCTTAGCGTTCCTAAAATTCAAGAGAACGAGAAATGAAAAAAATAGTATTTGCTTTACTTATTGGTATAAGCTTTATAGGAACTGCACAAACCAAATCTGAATTACAAAAACATTATGAAGCATTCTACAAACAAATGCGCTTGCAGGGTGATGTAAATGGGATTATTAATGCCTTAACACATTTGAATATTCTTACGCCTTCTGAGCAAAGAAATGATACGCTAGCTTACATTTATGCTAATGACAACCAGCATATGCAAGCTTTGAATATTATCGGTATCGAAAAAAATGATTCAGATTCTGATCTAGCCGTTCAAGTAAAAGCAATATCTTTAAAAGCATTAAACCAACCTAAACGTGCCATTGAACAGTTTGAGGTTTTATACAAAAGAAACCCTAATGCATTTTTAGCTTATGAATTAGCTGATTTAAAAATACAAGTTGGCGATCCAAATGGTGCAATGGTAAATATTGAATACGGTATTATTAATGCTAAAGACGATATGAAATATGCCTTTTATGAGCGTCAACAACCGTATGAAGTCCCTTTAAAAGCTGCATTTTTACATTTAAAAGGCTTAGTAACCTTCAATTTAGATAGAGATAATATTGATGGTGCTTTAACTTATATGAACGAGGCTCTACTATTAGACCCAAACTTTAATCTTGCTAGTTTAAGCAAGCAAGCTCTAGAGAACAAAAAAAATCCTCCAGTAGCTGAGCCAGAAACTATTGTTCCTGAAAAAAAAGGGAAGAAGAAAAAGAATTAAACCTTACTTATATAAAACACTAAAAGCGAGCCTAGGCTCGCTTTTAGTGTTTTATAACTTCTTACCTACTGTTTTAATTTTACGGTAAGAATACTATCCGTCTCTTTTTTCAAAGCTACTAATGCATCTACCTTGTTATTAGGTACCGCAATCGATAATACGTAATGTGCAATTTTCCATTCGCCATTTATTTTTTTAAGAACACCTGAACCCCTACAGATTTTCATCTGCGTGTCTAGCAACTCGTCGAACCAAGCAAAGTCTCCAGTCTCATTAACATATACATTGCGCTCCAATGCAGAAAAACTCCATGCTTTACCTTTATCAAAGTAAGGCTTAGAAAAAGCTTTAAATGATGAATTCTGCCAGTTTTCAGTGGCATCCGTACCAATAAAAACAGCATCAGTAGTCATTAAATTAAAATAAGCATCAAAATCGGCATCTGCTGCTGCTTTATGCCAGGCATCCATAACTTGGTTGATTTGAACTTTTGTATCATTGTTTTGTCCAAAAGCGAAGGATGCTACGAACAGTAAAAGAAAGGTTAATTTATTCATCAAATAAAATTTCAGGATTTAAAGTACTTCTAATGACTACTGAAAACTGATTATTGAAAGCGTTATATGCTTTCACCATTTCTATAACAGTTTTTCTTGGGTTTTTATCATACTCCAAATCAAACTTTACTTGAAGCACTTTTGTTTTAAAGACTTTCTGCCTACTTTTTATATCTGCTCTATCAAACACTTCTGGATAGGTAGAGGCCTCTAATAATTTTTGCTTCTCCATCAAATCGTCTAAAGCAACTATCAAATCTTCTTTAGTATCAATAGCATAAATAGCATTAGTAGCAGCATTCAAAGCATTATACTCGGTCCAATCTTTTAGAACTTCAATAGCTCCAAAGCTAGGATTTTCTTTTTTTGGAAGTTTTTTAAGATCTACAAGATCTGCCGTAGCATCTTTGGTTACTTCTTCTTTTTTTGTTTCTACACAAGAAATACACCCAATTAAAAAAAGAGCAATTAAAAATGATTTGTTCATAAAGCTAAGGTACAAATTTTAGGTATTTACAAATAGATGTTTGGTCTTAATAAAATTAAAAGTAAGGTATCTCTAGTATTCAAACCAATAGACAACTGAAATTCAACATATTAAACAAAACACATCTAATCTCAATGTGTATTTGCGTTATTTGTACACAATTTATTTGGTACCTATTATTTTTCTAACTAAGTTTGCGTAACAAATACGCATAAAAAATTACAGCTTTAGATCTTTACATAAATTTTACACGACGAGATGTATGTAAGTCATTACTTTAAAACAGTATTTTTTAAGAATTAAGAGATACGTTTAAAAATATATGCACTCCAAGTTCGTTTAAAAAACAAAGCAGAATAGTTTAAAGCAGGTACTAGAAATAGTTACAAAAGAAATACTGACCCTATTGTTGCATTAGGAACGGCCATATGCAGTAAAAATGATTGTAAAAGTCAAATAACCTATTAAATATAAAATTATGAGTGAAAACTTAAAACCAAGATTTATAGAATCTTTAAAAAGAAATAACGATCAGATCCGGGAAGATAGAGCAAAAACAATCGGAGAAGATTCAGAATTAATTTACAAACGCAGAATTGAAGACATTGAGTTAAGAATTAAAAGACTCGAAAGAGAGCAAGAAGGCTTAATAGACATCAGTCCATTAGATAAAAACAGTTTAACTTTTGCCGATTTTGAACCTGAAGCTTTTGTTCAAAAAGACATGGAATTAACATTAACGATACGAAATCTAAAAATTCAACTAGAGGTTTCTATCAAAAGATATGAATATTTATTTGGAAAAACTTTTTAATTATGGGAGGAACAAGATATAATTTAAGCGATAGATCATCAAGAGCAAAAGCAGCTGGCTATGGCAGCAAAGCCATAAACGATATTTTTACACAAAACAAAGAAAGAAGAGCACACGATGCCATGAATCCTAATGGAGTTATTTTCAGAGAAGCCAGAGATTCTGAAGTACACCCAAACTCACTACCTATAATTTTAGGTTTAGATGTTACCGGTAGTATGGGGCATATACCTCACGAATTAGTTAAAGAAGGGTTGCCAAAATTAATGGGAGGAATCATTGAAGACGGTATGCCAGATGCTGCATTGCTTTTTATGGGTATTGGCGACCATGAATGTGATAAATATCCTCTTCAAGTGGGGCAATTTGAATCTGGAGACAAGGAATTAGACATGTGGCTAACGAGAACCTATATTGAATCTGGTGGCGGAGGAAACGGAGGCGAAAGTTATTTATTAGCCTGGTATTTTGCTGCATTTCATACAAAAACAGATGCCTTCGAAAAAAGAAATCAAAAAGGCTTACTTTTTACGATTGGCGATGAACCTAACTTAAAAACATTACCTGCATCTGCAATCAAAGAAATTATGGGTAATGGTCAACAGACTTATACGGACCTAGAATTATTGGCAGAAGCTCAGAAAAAATATGAGGTTTACCATATTAGTGTTTTACATTCTCAAAGAGCAGAAAGTGCAGAAATAGGATGGAAAGAAATCCTTGGTCAGCACTGTATTTCAGTATCAGACTATAAAACCATCCCTGACGTGATAAAATCTATAGTTTCTAAACACACTACATCTAATCCTAAATTTGGGGACACCACTACTGGAGGGTTTGATGATATACAGATGTTGTAAATAATGCAAAAAAAACTGAACTACTTCCTGATTACATCTTTAATATTAATCAATTTTTCGTGTAACGACGGAAAGAAAAATGACGTTCTGAACTCAAAGGCGCCACCAGAATTAAAAGCTGATTCAATAAAATCCAAGAATGAAATAGAGAATATTGAACGACCAGAAAAAACAATAATTCGGAATTTAGCAGTCGACACAACTAAAGTATTTGGTATTTGGACTCAAGATTCAAACGGGCCTCATGCGGATTTCTGGCTGACGAAAATATCTTTCTATGTTGTGGACTATGATGGAGATGGAGCAATACCATATGTTTTAGAAAAAAACGAAATTACCCTATTTTATGATGACTATATTCAAAAAGGATTAATTACTTCGGCCGAAAATGATACTCTGAAAATAAAATGGTCTGATCATAAAAACGAAACTAAATATGTAAAATTTAAATACTGATATAGTTCTATATACGACGTAATAGATAACAAATTAGGATAATTATTGTTTGACCTAAAAGTTGTTAACTATTTAGAACGTTGCCAATTTTTTTGATCTTATATTAAAAGAGAAAAAGTAAAACAAAATAATACTATTGGCTTGTAGCTTAACTGAAGATAATCGCTTCCCTTCTACCCTACTTGCCCTATATTTAACCTTGTTAAAAATGAAAAAAGCAAAAATTGTTATTGGATTGGGTTTTGGCGATGAAGGAAAAGGGATTACTACCGATTTTCTATGCAGTCAAAATCCAGAAGCCATCGTGATTCGTTTTTCAGGTGGGCAGCAAGCGGCACATACTGTTCTCCTGGAGGGCAAAAAACACATTCATTCTAGTTTTGCTAGTGGCGCATTAAGAGGTTTGCCTTCCTATTTTTCCGAACATTGCACGATACACCCAACACTCCTATTTCATGAGTTTCAAGAGCTTGAAGCTTTAGGTGGGAATACCACTTTACATCTTCATCCTTTAGCAAAAATTACGACTCCTTTTGATGTGTTTGCAAATAGAAATAACACAAAAAACTTATCACACGGCACATGTGGCAAAGGAGTTGGAGCTACTATGAAAAGAAATGAAGGCCCTTTTAAACTCTATGCAATAGATCTAATAGGACCACGTAATATATTGCTAGAAAAACTTAAACAAATTGCGAATTATTATGGTTTTCAGAATGATGAAAATTTGAAGAATGATATTGCTTATTATTTAGACTGTATTGCTACCATAGACTGGAAAATTGAAGACTATACATTTTTAAATAGTTACCACACGTTAATTTTTGAAGGAAGTCAAGGTATCTTGCTTGATATGAACCATGGTACTTTTCCGCATGTTACTTATGCCCATACCACCTCTAAAAATGCTATGGAAATTTGTGACAGCTTACAGATTAAAAATATTGAAATGTATTATGTAACTAGATGTTATAGTACAAGGCATGGCAATGGCTACATGCCCAATGAACAAAAAATTACATTAGAAAACAATGAGGAAGAAACCTGTACTTATAATGAGTTTCAAAAAGGTTTAAGGACAGGGTTATTAGATGAAAATTTACTTATTCATAGTTTAAAAATTGACAAAATCTATTCTAAAGCTACACCTACCAATTTAATTATAACATGCTTAGACCAATACGAGCACAAAATAGATTTAAAAAAGTTAGCCCCTAAGTTCAATGCTATTTACGGTTCTTATTCTCCCGAATCTAAAGATTTCAAGAGAATCAATCTATAAAGTATCGCAAAAAAATCGTCCTGACACTCACACTATTCCACTAAAAATTTAGTAAAAAATTAAACATTCCGCTTAGCTCAAAATTCTATTTCAAATTAAGAATCATTCAAAATAGACCCTAATATTAAGGTTCAATTTATGATTCTTCTAAAAAAATAGGGATTAGATTAAAAATAATTTAATAGGACTACTTAAATATTAAAATTTCTTGCGATTTTTGCAGACCTATTTTCTGTGTAGAATTAGGCAAACTATAACTTTAAAATGTATTGAATGCAGAAGTCTATTTTAATTATTGGTGCTTGTGGGCAAATTGGAACTGAACTAACCTTTGCGTTACGCGAAAAACATGGAAATGAAAATGTCATTGCTAGTGATATTCGTGAAGGTAATGCTGAATTAATGGCTTCTGGACCTTTTGAAATCCTAGATGCTACTAATTATGAAGCAATAGAAAATGTGGTAATGCATTATGAAATTGAAGAAGTATATCTCATGGCTGCAATGCTTAGTGCTACTGCTGAGAAATTTCCGATGCGTGCATGGAATTTAAATATGAATTCGCTTTTCAACGTATTGAACCTAGCGAAGGAAAAAAAAATAAGTAAATTATTTTGGCCTTCTTCTATTGCCGTTTTTGGTCCAAATACTCCAAAAGAACACACAGAACAAAATACCATTATGGAACCTAGTACGGTTTATGGCATAAGCAAACAATCTGGCGAGCGTTGGTGTGAGTATTACTTTAATAAATTTGGTGTAGATGTACGCAGTGTAAGATACCCTGGATTAATTAGCTGGAAAACATTACCTGGTGGAGGAACGACAGATTATGCTGTAGAAATCTACCATAAAGCATTAGAGGAGAAAAAATATTCTTGTTTCTTAAAAGAAGACACTTTACTCCCAATGATGTTTATGGACGATGCTATTAGGGCTACTATAGATATTATGGAAACTCCTGCTGAAAAAATTAAAATAAGATCTAGCTATAATTTAGCCGCAATGAGCTTTAATCCTTCAGAAATAGCAAAAAGTATTCAACAGCACATTCCTGAATTTAAAATAAGCTACGCGCCAGACTTTAGGCAGCAAATTGCAGACTCTTGGCCTTCTAGCATTAATGATAATAAAGCCCAAGAAGATTGGGGCTGGAAGCCAGCTTTTAATTTAGAGAAGACAACACAAGAGATGTTGAAAAATTTAAAATAACATTATGCAAATAGCCCTTAACAAAACTGTTAAGGGCTTTTTTATTATACTTATGCTATTACTACTTAATAGCAACCTTTAGCTTAGATTCAATAGCCATAATCATACTATTCGCAATGTCTTTTCCTGTTGCATTTTCAATGCCTTCTAATCCTGGAGAAGAATTAACTTCAAGCAAAAGAGGTCCTTTATTAGAACGAATAATATCAACTCCCGCCACTGCTAAGTTCATCACTTTAGCAGCCTTAATAGCTAATTTTTTCTCCTCTTGGGTAATTTTTATAATAGATGCTTTACCACCTTGATGAATGTTAGCTCTAAACTCTCCTTTTTCTGCTTGACGCTGCATAGAAGCAATCACTTTACCATTCACCACGAAACAACGAATATCCTGACCGTTTGCTTCTTTGATAAACTCTTGCACCAAGATGTTAGTTTGAACGCTTTTAAAGGCGTTAATAACGCTCTCTGCTGCTTTGTTTGTTTCTGCTAAAACAACACCTTTACCTTGGGTACTCTCTAATAATTTAATGATTAATGGCGCGCCGTTTACCATTTTAATTAGATCTTTTGTATCCATAGGCGATTTTGCAAATCCGGTAATAGGAATATGAATATCGTTTTTGGAAAACAATTGAGAAGCAAATAGTTTATCGCGCGATTGAGTAATGGCCTCTGCCGAGTTTAGACAGTAGACACCCAAATTATCAAACTGACGAATAAGGGCGCAGGCGTAAAAAGTAACTGCTGGTTTTATTCTAGGAATGATAGCATCAAATTCATTCAAAATATTACCACCACGGTATCTTATTTGAGGAGAATGTGCATCTAGTTTCATATAGGCATGTTCTACATTTAAGAACACCATTTCATGACCACGCGCCTCCCCTGCTTCTACTAATCTTTTATTGCTATACAACTCAGGATTACTTGCTAAAATAGCAATCTTTAAGCCTGTTTTTTCTTTAAAGTAATTGGAATATTTACTGGTAACTTCTGTAGTCGTAAAATCTTGAATCACAAAACTCTTAGCAGGGTTTACAATATATCTATTGCTTAATGCTTCTCTTCCTAAAAGCATTCTAAACTCCATCGTATCTCTACTCGCTAAGGTTAACTCTATATCAAAAGTTTGATTACCAAGAGTCATTGGTGTTTTTATCACATACCGTTCTTCTGATATTCCTGAAGAACTTTTTACCGTTCTTCTATCTACAAGTCTTGCTTGACAATCTATAGCAATACTCCTATTATCTTGGATAGGGTTAACTTCAAATTTAACCCACTCATGTGCCCCTTTAATAAAAACTTTAATATTGGTAGCTTGTAAAGACGAGGTTTTAGCTCCCGAATCTACTCTTGCTTTGATGGCTGGTATTCCCAGACCCTCAAAAATACACCACTCTTCACTCCCTATTATTTCTAAATCTTCCAAATTAATTTTTTTTGTCTATTAAATTTACATTCAATACAAAAACCAACCTTTAAAAGATTGGTTCTATAAATTGTTCATCAAAAGAATTAATATTTAATCCTCATCATCCATATCACCCTCTTCAGGAATAACATCTGGATCTACAACTGCATCTGGATCATCATCTTCAAAATCTTCATAATCATCCTCATCATAGTTTGCCATTGTAGATTCTAATTTAGCGCTAATTCTCACTAAATACTTAGTATCCTCTGTAGTTACCTCAACTGCTTCAATACGCTCTCCATGTGCATTTTTAAACGAAATAATGTTTAAATCATCATAACCATCAGGGTACTTCTCTACCAATAGCTTTAATACTTCTGGTGTAAGTTTTTTAAAATCAACGATAACTCTTTTTAAATTGTCCATATAATTACTGATCTAATAGGTATGCAAAAATTAATGGAGCCACAATTGTAGCATCACTCTCAATTATAAATTTCGGGGTATTTATATCTAATTTTCCCCAAGTTATCTTTTCATTTGGAACTGCTCCTGAGTAAGAACCATAACTTGTAGTAGAATCACTAATTTGACAGAAATAACTCCAAAATGGCGTGTCTGTACGTTCCATATCTTGGTATAACATTGGCACTACACAAATTGGAAAATCTCCTGCGATACCTCCACCAATTTGGAAGAAACCAATTCCATTTTTAGAATTCTCGGTATACCAATCTGCTAAGAAGGTCATGTATTCTATACCAGATTTCATGGTGCTAGCTTTCAATTCTCCTTTTAACACGTAGGAAGCAAAGATGTTCCCCATAGTACTATCTTCCCAACCCGGGCAGATAATTGGTAAGTTTTTCTCTGCTGCTGCATACATCCAAGAATCTTTCAAATCTATTTCGTAATATTCTTCAAGAACACCTGAAAGTAACATTTTATACATGTATTCATGCGGCAAATAACGTTCTCCAGCATCTTCTGCATCTTTCCATATCTTAAAGATATGTTCTTGCAATCTTCTAAATGCTTCTTCTTCTGGAATACAAGTATCTGTTACGCGATTTAACCCTTTTTCTAATAAATCCCTCTCATCTTGAGGTGTTAAATCACGATAATTAGGAACACGTTTGTAGTGAGAATGTGCCACTAAGTTCATGACATCTTCTTCTAAGTTGGCACCCGTACACGAAATAATCTGAACTTTATCTTGACGAATAACCTCAGCAAATATTTTACCAATCTCAGCAGTACTCATAGCACCGGCTAGAGATACTAACATTTTAGCACCGTTGTTTAATTGATCTTCATATCCTTTAGCGGCATCAACCAAAGCTGCTGCATTAAAGTGTAAATAATACTTTTCAATAAAATTGGAAATTGGTCCTTTAGTCTTCGTCATCTTCAAATTTTGAATTATTAGTAGCGCCTTGTTTTAAATCTATATCATATGCGTTATCGTAAGCTTCATCTGCAGCTTCACCCATAAATTTATAGCTTAACATTTTATAATACAACTTAGCCGCTAAGAAATCTGAAGTTTTATCTACTTCATTAGGGCAAAGCTCAACAATATCAAAACCTACAACATTCTTTTCAGCAAAAACTCTCTTCAAGAATTCTAAAGTTTCATACCAAAATAGGCCTCCTGGTTCAGGAGTTCCTGTAGATGATAATATACTTGGGTCTAATGCATCTAAATCAAATGTTATTAATACATTTTCTGTCATCAATTCTATAACCGTATCCATCCAATACTCATCGTTAACCATATCATGCGCAAAGAATGTTTTTTCTTCGTCCATAAACGTTTTCTCGATAGCATCCATACTACGGATACCTACTTGAATAAGATTTGTTGTTTGGCTAGCTTCATGAACAGCACAAGCATGGTTACACTTACTGCCATCATATGATTCACGCAGATCTGCATGCGCATCTATATGCAATACGGTTAAGTTATTAAAACATTCATTAAACGCTCTAATAGTACCTATAGAAATAGAGTGTTCCCCTCCAAATAACGTTACAAATTTATTTCTTTTGATATAGTCTTTGGTCACCGCATGTACTGCTTCTACCATAGCTTCTGGCGAGCTATTTTCGGTTACAGCATCTGCTAAATAAATACCTTGTTGATACACTTCTGTATCTGTTTCAATATCATAAATTTCCATGTTTTCAGATGCTTTCAAAAAGGCTTCTGGCCCTTTATCTGCTCCTTTTCTCCATGTACTTGTTCCGTCGTAAGGCACTGGTATTAAAACCACCTTTGCCGTTTCCAATTGCGCATACTTATCAGGTATTCCCGCGTAATTGTTAGTTGTCGTCATAGCCTAAAATTTTTAGCAGGTCTTCTGCTTTTTGTTGTTCGTTGAATAATTTGGTTGTTAATTTCCCGTTTTCATCTCTGTCTATAAGAATATGTTTTGGCTGCGGTATTAAACAATGTTGCAAACCTCCATAACCTCCTATAGATTCTTGATATGCTCCTGTATTAAAAAAGCCGATAAACAAAGGTTTATCTCTTCTATATTTTGGTAAATAAATAGCGTTCATATTTTGTTCGCTATTGTAATAATCATCACTATCGCACGTTAAGCCTCCTAAGAGTACGCGCTCATATTCATCTTGCCAACGATTAATTGGCAACATCACAAAACGTTTATTAATTGCCCAAGTATCTGGCAAGGTGGTAATGAAAGAAGAATCTATCATGTTCCATTTCTCACGATCGTTTTGTTGCTTTTGATATAATATTTCATAAATAGCGCCGCCACTTTCTCCTACCGTAAAGCTACCGAATTCTGTAAATATATGAGGTACTGGAACTTCCGCTTCTTGACAAGCAATATTAATTTGATTGATAATTTCATCAATCATATATTGATAATCATAATCAAAAGCTAGTGAATTCTTTATAGGAAAACCGCCACCAATATTTAAACTGTCTAATGAAGGGCACATTTTTTTAAGGCGAATGTAAACTTTTAAACATTTCACCAATTCATTCCAATAATAGGCATTGTCACGAATTCCTGTGTTTATAAAGAAGTGAAGCATTTTAAGCTCTACTTTATCATTATCTTTTATCTGATTTTCATAAAAAGGAACAATGTTTTTATACCCTATTCCTAGCCTTGAGGTATAGAACTCAAATTTAGGCTCTTCTTCTGAAGCGATACGAATACCGACTTTAAAAGTATCTCCAATGACATCTGACAATAGATCTATCTCTTCGTAGTTATCTATAATAGGAATACAATTACGATGACCCTCGTTGATTAACCTACCAATGTTATCTATATACTCGTCTCTTTTAAAGCCGTTACATATTACATACGTATCGTCCTTAATTTTACCTTTCTTCTTAAGCTTTTCC
Organism: Cellulophaga algicola DSM 14237; assembly: GCF_000186265.1. NCBI lineage: Bacteria > Pseudomonadati > Bacteroidota > Flavobacteriia > Flavobacteriales > Flavobacteriaceae > Paracellulophaga > Paracellulophaga algicola. Next base: position 2,098,730 of record NC_014934.1, on the reverse strand, counting down.
ACGATGTTTATGTCATAGGCAGAAGAAGTTTCAATGTGCACATCATTATTCAGTACTTCATTTAAAACAGGTTGAAAATGTGAACTTTTTGTACAATAACAATAGTGGTACTTACCCTTATAATCGTTCTTTTCCATCGCAATTTTAAACCAAGCTTTTGCTCTGTTTATATTTTCAGAGATTTTAGGCAGGTAAGTAAATTTCATAGGGCTACCATATTTCTCTACCAAATCCATTAAAGGAATGCCGTGAAAATTAAGGTTTTCGCCCTCTAAAGTAAATTCTTCTTGAGGAAAATAATACGTTTGATCTATTAAATTGATATATTTTGTATTCATTAAAATGGATTGTATTTGTTAAAACTAATAAACTGATTTTAAAAACACTGCTGTTTTTACCAAATAAATTAATACAATCCCTAGATAATGATTTGACGTTGGGTAGTAGGTATAAAAAAATAATCGTGTTGACTGCTCACGATCCTAGATTCTATAGAAGAAAATACTTTTATTCGGTTGCCTCTTTTGAAGACCGGCATTGGATTTGCCTTCCTATTTTCCAATACCCCGAACATAAAATTAATACTCATTATATGTAGCTAAAAGCTTAGTTGCCAAACCGCTTATTTTATATTGGTTTGAGATGACAAATGAAAACAAAAAAAATGGAAAAACAAGAAATTATTTTAAAATTGAACGTTAAAAAATCATTATCAAAAAATTAAATTTATCTAACTGACAATCAACCTCTTAAATACAAGTAATGATTCTAAATTTCTTAGACAAGAAACAGCTCATCTACATTTTAAATGAAGTATAATTAAAGGAAAGAAGTTTTCAATACGACAAGAACCCTTAAAAAGCGCTGCTATTTATTTAAAAAGGCGATTTTTCCTACTCTTGAAAATTGGCTAATCTATTTAAATATGATTTTCGTCGACAGTAAATGTCTATTCGTCTAACCACAACAATATAATTTAAGTAGGCGTAATACCTTTACATTCAGAACCTTGAACCATTAATTATGAAAGACAGTATTAACCATCAAAAACACAGATCAATTGATTACAAGAGAATTGGGATAAGCTTACTTGTTACTATCCTATTTTTCATTATCGTTCTAATCTTTAGTTATTTTGCGGGACTTATTTTTTATCCTTAACCTTAACAAAAGATAAGATTTAATTAAAAAAACTAAAAATTACAACCTCTAAACTTAACAAAGCTTAGGGGTTTATTTTTTTCTAAATATGACATCTTGCTCCTGCATAGCGTTTACAACAAGTTGTACGTATTCATCTATAGACTTGTCTATATTTTTCGGGTCTGTTAAATCTATACTTCCACGCCAAACCATAGATTGTTCTTTGCCCTCACAAATACAATACAATGTGGTTTCTGTATGATATACTTTAAACTGGTCATAATAACCGGTACTGTTATAAATATCTTGATGTTGTAAATAATCATCTCTAAACTTACCTGTATAATTCCCCCAATCAGATATTTTCTTTCTTACCGTCTGTTTACTTTCTGAGCCAAGTACCTTTGCAAACAAAACCGCATCAAAATCTTTATCTAGCAACTGTCTTTCTACCGCTCTTAATTCTTCTTCGGTCTTTGCAGATGCTGTGAAATTGACATCAAAAAGATCAATGCTACGCATAGATTCAATTTTTCTTTTATCAAACTCTTCTTTAAGTAGGCTTTCAAAGGCTACTCTAGTTTCCTGGTTAGGCGTCATGCCCACCAATAACACTTTATAAGCCGTGAATACCACATTTTCAGGATTCTTGTAACTATCTACAAGCTTGGTACTCTTACAGCTAGAAATGATAATTAAGATGATAAAAAGGAGAATTTTTTTCATGGTGGTTTGTTATTTAAAAAATCACCCTTACAAAAGATGATACTACAAAAATACGCTTCACAAAACAGATCAGCAATGACTGATATCACCTTTTTAAAATTGAGCCGAACTTATTAAAGAAATATATTTATTGATACAGTTAAATTAATTAAAACTTCATAATTACTTTTACCTATAAATACAAAGTTTTAAAGCTAATGCTAGATAACAGCGAGAAAAAATTTAAACTTAAAGATTTACCCTCTTTAATTGTGGATACTTATAAAGCTTGGGACAAAGCAAACCCGTGGCGCCTAAGTGCCGTAGTAGCTTATTACGCCGTGTTATCGCTCCCTGCTTTACTGATTATCATCATAAATATTGTAGGTAGTATTTGGGGAACAGAAATTGTTCAAGGAAGATTAACCTCTGAAATCTCTACTGCTCTGGGCAGTAATGCGGCAGAAGCTATTGAAACCATCATTGCAGAAACACAAAACAAGGAAGAAAATTTAATTTCTACCATAATTGGTATTGGAACATTACTTTTTGGTGCTACAGGGGTATTTTATCAATTAAAATTATCCCTAAATGAAATGTGGCATATTAAACCCAACCCCAACGCAAATTTTTGGAAATTAGTTACAGATAGAGCCAGAAGTTTTGCATTTATCTTGGTCATTGGCTTCCTACTCTTAGTTAGTTTTATTGTTACCGCAGGTATTTCTGCCTTAAACGAATACATTAGAAAAGTTTTTCCTGATATTTTAATTTACATTGCTTATATATTAGATTTCACAGTCTCCATAGGCATCATAACGGTACTATTTGCATTGATGTTCCGGTATATGCCAGATGCAAAAATTCGATGGAAAACAGTTTGGATTGGAGCTTTAATTACCGCAGTCTTATTTGTCATAGGAAAATCGCTTTTAGGCTTTTATTTTGGTGAGGCAAATCCTGGTTCTACTTACGGTGCGGCAGGTACAATTGTTTTAATACTTCTCTGGGTTTCTTATTCTTGCCTGATTCTATTTTTCGGTGCAGAGTTCACCTATATTTACGCCAAAAGATACGGCCACAAAATTACACCAAGCTATGTTGCTTTGGAAGACAACAACACAAATTCTGAACAACCATCTAAATCTATAAAATCATGAAAGCAATAAATCCTAAAGTGATTAGGCAGTTATTTATAATACTTCTTATTCTATTAATGGCATCATTAATTTTCACAGAGATGCTCCCCTACTTATCAGGAGTTCTAGGAGCCATAACCTTCTATGTATTATTACGGAAACCCATGGGAAAGTTAGTAAAAAGAGGTTGGAATTCTGATTTGGCTGTAAGCGTACTCTTAATTGGATCGGTCATAGGCATTCTAATTCCTGTTGGAGGAATAATATTGATGCTAGCAAATAAAATAGAAAATACTGTTGCACACTCAGAAGATGTAATCAAAGCAAGCAAAAAACAATTAGGAACATGGGAAGATAAGATAGGATATGACCTAACTTCTAAAATAGATGCTTCGGCGGTTTCCAGCTGGATATCAGATAGCTTACAGTCTTTTGCTGGTGGCACTTTCAATATTCTTATTGCTTTGGGTTTAATGTATTTTATGCTGTATTATATGCTTACCAATCGCAGACAACTAAGAGAGTCTCTTTATGAATATATTCCTATTGGTAATGATAATTTAAAAATTATAGGTAAAGATGTGCAAGCAATGGTACGCTCCAATGCTTTAGGGATTCCGCTGGTAGCTTTTGCCCAGGGTATTGTAGCGCTTATTGGTTTCTTAATATTTAATATTGAACAACCTTTCTTTTGGGCAGTTATCGTATTTGTTGGGTCTATGATTCCTTTTATTGGCACATTTATAGGAACATTACCCGTTTTTATCTTAACCTTAGCCTCTGGGAATGATTTTCAAGCCTGGGGAATACTTATCTACGGATTGGTCGTTATTGGATCTACAGATAACCTACTCCGTTTGGTGATTCTAAAAAGGATTGATAATGTACACCCATTGATTACATTAATTGGAGTTATTGTTGGTGTCCCTCTATTTGGATTTATAGGCTTAATTTTTGGCCCACTACTTATTAGCTTATTTTTAATTGTTTTACGTATTTACAAAGACGAATACGGACAAGAAGTACACAACCAAGAACAACTATAATATTGATTTTTAACACCTTGGTTTCAAAAGAATCAATGTAATATGGGTTAGCGTCAACAGCAAAATCAACGCTATTGTATTTTTGTTGGTGAAAAAGAAAAGATTATGACATCACCGAAACAAATACAATTAGAAAATATTGCTGAAAGTGATTATGAAATATTTGCACTTTTAAAGCAACGCTATAGTCCTAGAACATTTAAAGATGTAAGGGTTAAAAAACAACATTTGAATCAGCTTTTTGAAGCCGCTAGATGGTCTCCTAGTTGTAATAATATACAGCCATGGCGATTTATCTATGCTGAAAAAAATTCAGAAGCTTATCAAAATATTATTTCCTGCTTAAGTGATTTTAATAAAGAATGGGTTGTAAATGCTCCACTATTAATGATCACTGCTTATGAAAAGAAAACAGAAGATCATAAAGATAACTTTCATGCCTTGCATGATTTAGGCTTAGCTATAGGCAACATGACCACCCAAGCACAATACATGGGTATTGCCATGCATCAAATGGCAGGTTTAGATTGGCAACAGGCAGAGAAACTATTTAATGTTCCAGAGAACTATCACATAACTTCTGCAATAGCTTTAGGTTATTATGGTGGGGAGCTAGACAAACTATCTCCAGAGTTACAAAAAGCAGAATTAAAAGAACGGCAAAGAATTGATCAGAGTCAGTTTGCCTTTATGGACAGTTGGAAAACAATAAAACACGATGATGATTAATTTATCGTTCATAAAAAAAAGGGTCGCAAATTGCGACCCTTTTTTTTATGGTATCTATTTCTCATGTTTTAAGAATCAAAAAATACTCCGGACATTATAATTCCAACAATCACTACTAGTAGAAAAACAATTATAATTCCTATTCCTAATTTTGTTTTTTTATTCTTTTGTAGTATGTAATGCTTAGTATCTTCATCAGATTCTTTTATAAATTTTGTTTTCGAGTCATTCTCTTTAATGTCCATATTGTTTTTTTAGTTGTTATTATCGGGCAATCTAATGCCAAAATATTGGGCAACTTAGTGCAATCCATTCAATTCTTAACGCTTTCAGATACATGGCATTACAGTTAATCAAATATTCAAATAAGACAAGATAAATGCTACAATTTAAGTAACTTTGTTGAAGGTTATTGAGATACAATCACCACAACAAATTTTAAACACTTATAACATGAATAATAACAGTAATACATTATTAGGGATATTAGCTGGTACCGCAATAGGAGCAGCTTTAGGAATTTTATTTGCTCCTGATAGAGGCGTAAATACAAGACAAAAAATAGCAGATCAAGCAGCTTCAACAAGAGATACACTAGCAGAAACAGCTTTAGATTTAAGAGATAGAGCAGCACATTCTGTAGCGTCTAAAAGAGAATCTTTAGATACGCAAATAGAGCACATTGTTTCTGATGTAAGTCATAAAACAGAAGATGTAATCACTACCTTAGAAAGTAAATTATCTGAATTAAAAGCTAAGAATAAGAAATTACAGAAATCATAATTAAAATGAGCATTTTAAAGTCTTTAGATGATACTACAAACAGCGCAGCCGATGCAGGTGAGGCCTATGTGAAATCTACTAAGAAATATTTTGAATTAAAAGTATTTCAACAGTTGACCACATTATCTTCTTATCTGATAAAGATTGTTCTATTAGGTAGCTTATGCGTCTTAGGTCTAATTTTTATGGCAATCGCCGGAGCAATTGCTCTTGGAAACCATTTTGACGATATGGCTCTTGGCTATTTAATTGTTGGAGGAATTTTTATCCTTATGGTTTTACTCCTCTTGTTAGTTAGAAAAAGCATAGATAGCGTAATCATTAAAAAATTATCTAAAACGTATTTTGACTCATGAGAAATAAAAATTATACCTCATTCGAAGAAATTGAGCTTGACTTGAAGCTTTTAAGCTTAGAACGGAAAATTGCTATTGAGGAGTTGAAAGGTCTAAAGCTTAAAGTTCAGGAAGATTTATCACCATTAAATTGGTTACAAACGGGGATTAAAATGGCCAAAAAATTTGGCACACTATTATTGGTAAAGAAATTACTAAAATAAAAAAGCATTTATCCTTTTTAAATTCAAAAGCCGTAGCATTTATGTTACGGCTTTTTTTATGCTTATATTACTAGAACTGCTGTAGTAACTTTCTCCTATCAGCCTCGTTAACAATATATTTTTTTACGTCTGCCTCAAGTATAGAAAGTTCCATTACGATACTCGCCTTATTATCTTCGGAAATTTTAGGATTGGTCATACTATATTTTAAAGCTTTTATTAACTGGAATAAGACCGTACAATCTTCCTTTGCATAAAAACGTATTGGTTGTATAATTATTCGCAATAATTCTTCTATCGCAATATTGTGAGACACAACAATCCACTTTGTATGTACAACAGCTTCTGAAGTAGCATTAGCAAAAGCAACCGATTGATATAGTAATTTCCCTAATTTTGTTACTGCCTCTATAGCAGTTCCGGGATCATTAATACCAGGCGACATTGCCTTAACAGCAATTTCCATAAGTTTTATCATTCCACCAATACCCTCATCTCCAGAATGTCTGTTAGTAGATAAGTTAAACCCGAATAATAATTCATCCATGGTTTCATCAGTCAAGTTTTTAGAAACCGTAGCAATAACATCACCCTCCCATAGGTGCTGATTTAAATAAGGTAAAACATTTATTTGCAATTCTTTATTTTTACTAGCTGCTGAAATTAATGACATATCAAAACTAATATAGTAACCTGTTTTCTTGATCACTAGCGGTTTAAAATTAGTAGTTTCTGATACACTTAACGTGATTTTTTTATGCTGAGAATTATACGCTTTTTGTAATGATTTAGAACTAGAAACATAAATACGATCTATAATATTATTAATTTGAATTGCGGTTGATATGCTGTGAATAAAATCTACAAAAAACACAATACAAACAACACTAAACATTGCGGCAAGCATTGTAGACAGACCAATAGCATCAGAATCTACTCCTTTAGCACCCAAGGTTATTAACGAGAAAATACAGTAAAGTAGGGTGCCAATGTAAAACCCTAAAATTAGTTGGTGTTTCTTATTTGAAATTAAGCTGGGCAATACCCGAGGAGAAAAATTGGAAGAAGCTTGGCTAAGAACCACCATGACCATAGAAAAGCTAAAAACGGTTAGCGATAATATGCCTGCGACTAAAGTGTTTAATATAGCCCTTGAGGTATCATAGTCTGAAATAAATAAATAAGGAATTTTCTCCTTAAGTTTTACTACAATCTCTAAACTTTCGGCACGATTAGTTGTTACCGCAATAATTAGAAATAGAATACTAAGTAGAACAGGATAAAATGCAATGCTATATAACACCTTATAATACCATGCTTTTAAATACTTCCTTATTGATTTTATCATAATTAAAAATTTTATAAGCCTATAAAGTTCCCCTTTTACAAGCACTAATACTATACACAACACAAATATTATTAATCTAATCGTATGAATTCAAAAAAGTTAATCAAACATTGGATACAGCACATCATTAGCCTATTCCCTTTCTATATTTGAATGCATTTTATAATGTTGGTTGGTAGAGCATGGTTTTCAACACGATTAATAAGTTGAACCCATGCTTTTTTTTCTTTCCAAAACATCAACATATTTAAAAAATAATATAACAATCCAGAATGCAATAGCTAAGTTTTGCATTTAAAATAAAACCACATGAAAATACAATTAACTGATGCCTGGAACAAAATGGCAAATAGATTAGAATCATGGTTAAATAATTTAATCATCAACTTACCAAATATTATTATTGCAATATTTGTTTTTGTCATTGTCCTATTCCTATCTAAATACATCAGTAGGTTAACCTTAAAATTACTAAGCAAGAGCAGCCTTCAAAAATCGATGAAAAATGTCATTGCTAAGCTAATCTCAATTTTAGTGATTTTTGCTGGTTTATTTTTAGTATTAGGGATTTTAGATTTAAGTAAAACGCTAAACACCATATTAGCAGGTGCAGGGGTGGCAGGTTTAGCCGTTGGGTTAGCATTGCAAGGCGCTTTAGCAAATACCTTTTCTGGTATTGTTTTATCCTACATTAAACAAATAAAATTTGGCGATTGGATAGAGAGCAATGATTTTGAGGGCGAGGTTATAGATATAGATTTACGTGCCGTGACCATAAGACAACCTGATAACAATTTAGTTTACTTACCTAATAAATTGGTGTTAGAAAACCCTATTAAAAACTTTTCATCAACGGCGCAGTCCCGAGTTATTTTAACTTGTGGCGTTGGTTATTCATCAAACTTAGAATTTGTTCGCGACTTAGTGAGACAAACGATCGTATCTAATTTTGAACCCGTAGCAAACGAAAAGGATGTTATTTTTATATATTCTGAATTTGGAGACAGCTCCATAAATTTTGAAACACGATTTTGGATTGATTCTACCTCTGCATTAGAGGTTGCTAAAGCTAAGTCAGAAGCTATGATTTGTATTAAGAAAGCTTTTGATAAGAATGATATTAATATTCCGTTCCCGATAAGAACTTTAGACTTTCCTAAAAACTTTAAGTTTACACAAGAACAAAAAGAGGGGTAACATTTTTTTAACGAAACAAATCTTTTTGCGGCAATCAAAACATCTAATGGGTTAATCCTAATAATGTTAAGAAGGTAAATTTGAAATATGCTAAAAGAGGTAGCATTAAATACCTCATCACATAAATACAATAATTATGAGTACATATACAGATAAAGTAGGAGATAAATTAAATGCATTATTAGAAAAAACCTATGATGCAGAAAAAGGCTATAAGAAAGCATCTGAAAATACAGATAATGTAGTTTTAAAAACATTCTTTACAAGAAAAAGTAAGCAACGATATGATTTTGGACACCAACTTAAAGTTGAAATAAATAGTTTTGGACAAAATATAGAAAAAAGCGGAAGTTTAGCTGCAGCTGCACATAGAACATGGATGGATGTTAAAGCATTCGTTTCTTCAAACACTTCGGAATCTATGTTAGAGGAAGCAATTAGAGGAGAAAAAGCAGCCATTGATGAATACAAAGATGTATTATCAGAAACAAATTTACCTTCTAGTACAATTACACTGTTAACACAACAGATGAATCAAATTGAACTAGATCTAGCGAAAGAAAAAGTGATGGAAAACATCAGCTAAACATTTTTGCATTATATTTTTACTCAAAAAGGAATACTTTAAAGTATTCCTTTTTTTATTCCCTATAAATTAAAGAATATCAATTGTTTATGGAGCAACAAATTTATCGATTACGTTAATCTAAACTCTAAAACAGTTGCATCTTTGTAACAGACAGTTAGCAAAATGCTAGCTTCAATTTAACCCTTAAAAACAAACATTATGTTACGTTGGACAGTCACATTTATCATATTAGCAATTATAGCCGCAGTATTTGGCTTTGGAGGAATAGCAGCAGGTGCTGCAAGCATCGCAAAAGTATTATTCTTTATATTTTTAATACTCTTTGTTATTTCACTTTTGACCGGAAGAAAAAAGGTATAGACATACAAATAATACACGTATAAACTTAAAATTAAAACGATGAAAAAACCCATAATAAATACCTTCTTAATCTTATTTTTAGGAGCCTCTTTAATGACATTTACAAGTTGTAGAGAAGACAAAACTACAGAAGATAAAATTGAAGAAGTAGGAGACGAAATTGACGAAGGCGTTGAGGAAGTAGGAGACGAAATTGACGACCATACAGATGACAATTAATACCGTCATCTGAATTGATATTATTATAAAAGGACAGAATTCAATGAATTGATTTTGTCCTTTTTTTTAAATATAAAAAAAATAGAACTTATGGAATATGCAAAAAGTGAAAAAGAATATATTGAAGAATATCAGGCGAAAGGATTCACTACTAATTTTACGGCCAAGGGAGGCATCTTAATTGATTTAGATACAAAAAAAGAGTACAAACCTGAAGAAATTTACATCAAAAAAGAATTCCGATTTGAAGGCATGAGCAACCCATCAGATATGTCAATATTGTATGTTATTGAAACTAATGACCACATTAAAGGCACGGTACTCGCAAACTATAGTCCTTCGAGTGATACTGTAATGGCAGAGTTTTTTAAAGAAATACCCAAAGATCATTTCGAGCATAACTAGTCAAATAGTTCTTTAGTAGTGGTTAAATAAAACTTAAACAAGGGAAGATTAAAGGCAAAAAAATACGATATTTGTAAGGCTCACCAGAGGTTTCAATAAAGTTATTTTATGACAATAAATGTAAAGTTTGATTATAACATTTTATGCAGAAAAGTGCTTTGTGAGCAACTAGATGCCATGGGTCTAGAATATTCTTTACTAGGTGTTGGAGAAATTATATTAAATAAAACTCCTGACAATGCTCAAATGCTAGTTATAACAGAAAATTTATCAGCATACGGAATAGAAATCATCAGCAACCAACAAATAGCTTTAATACAACGCATAAAAGATGCTATTACGCTCGTTGTAAATGGTGATGAAGAAGCGCAAAAATATAATGTTTCTACTTATTTATCTGAAAAATTAGATTATTCCTATGCCTACCTTTCCAATTTATTTTCTGAGACAACACACACCTCAATAGAGAATTTTGTTATCTTAAAAAAGATTGATGTAGCTAAAACACTTATTATTGAGAATGATCTAACCTTAACCGAAATTGCGTATAAGTTAAATTACAGTAGCGTTGCACATTTATCAACACAGTTTAAGAAAACAACCGGACTTACTCCTTCTTCTTTTCAAAAAATAATAAAAAAAAGAAAAGAAAAAGTAGGATATAGAAACTAATAAATTATACATGGCAATCCAAACATTGAATATTGCATTAGCAGATGATGACGAAGATGATAGACTTTTGTTTAAAGATGCTATTGAAGAAATTAAAATAAAGACAAAATTATCATTATTCACAAATGGTAAAGAACTTATGGATTACCTGGTATTGCCCAATGTAATACTTCCAGAGGTTATTTTTTTGGATTTAAATATGCCTATTAAAAATGGCATGCAGTGCTTAAAAGAGATTCGAGAACATGCCAAACTTAGAGATTTGTCTGTTGCTATATACTCTACCTCCTCTTCTGAACGAGATATTGAAGAAACATTTGTGAATGGTGCTAATGTATACATTAACAAACCTAACAGTTTTGGAGAATTGAGAACGGTTATCGAAAAAGTATTGCAGCTTAATTGGCAGTATGAAACGTCTGCCTTGAATAGAGAGAATTTTTTACTAAGAATTTAAGAAAAAAATCGTGGCTAAAAAGCTAATATTATCCCCAAAACTCTATATAGTATTACTCATTATTGCAGCAGCTCTGCTTACCTTTATTGGCAGCATAAGCTATAAACAAATATCGGAATTTAAAGAAGCTGCCAATGCTGTAACTCATACATTAGAAGTTGAAACAGAAATAAATAATCTATTTTCAATATACTCACAAATGGAATCAGCACAGCTGACCAATTTGTTACGAAAAGACACCTTAGTAACCTCTATATCTTTTCAAAAATATATTGATGAGTCTGACATTAAATTTAACAAACTAACAGTTTTATTAGACGACAACCCCATACAACAAACTCATTTAACACGCGTAGGAGAATTACAACGAAATCTTGTAAAAGCATTGAAAGCTATAGCGGTTTCACCTAAAGTACGCTTAAAATATTCTACCAAAGAGCGTACCAAATTAGACGAGATTGCCCATATCATGGCAGAACTTAAGCAGCGTAAAAACTTTATGCTGATAAAAGAAGAAAAACTTTTAAAAGAACGTAAAGAGGAGTTTAACTCGTACGCATTCTTATCTCCTTTTATGATATTAGTATTGGGCGTATTTGCCATGTTTGTATTTGTAGTATCGTTCATTAAAATTAATAATGAACGTAAAAACAGATCTAAAGCAGAAGCATTCCTTTCTAACGTCATGGCTAAAACAGAAAATATTGTAAATTTCTATGAGCCTATTTACAATGACAATGGTGAGGTTACTGATTTTAAGTTAGTCTATGCTAATGAGCGTAACAAAATAGATTTTGGATTAGACCCGGAAGATATTGTAGGAAAACCAATTTCAAAAATATTCCCGTTTACAGTTTTAAATGGCGAGTATGAGGTACTAGCGAAATCATTTATAGACAAGAAAGAAAGTCAGCTAAGCAGACAAGTACTTTTAAATGGTAAAAAAATATGGCTAGAGTCTGTAATGAGTCCTTTAAACAATGGCTTATTGATTATTGCAAAAAACACCTCCCATGAAAAAGAATCTGTCGCTAAACTAAATGCTTTAAATTTAGAGTTACAGGAACAATATGAAGAAATAAAAGAAACGGACGAGTTTTTGCAGAACGTTATTAAAAGTACCAATAACGTTATAAGTTATTTTGAACCTCAAACAGATAAGGAAGGAATTATCACAGATTTTACGATCTTTTATACCAATGAAGAAATTAAAAATACTACAGGTCAAAAACCAAATGAGTTAGTCCAGAAAAAAATATCAGATGTTTATCCTTTCTTGATGAATAACGGTGTTTTTGAACTATTATGTGAGGCGGTAAAAACAGGAAAACCTATTGAATTTGAACGAGATTATATTTTTAATAATGTTCATATGTGGTTTGATACCTATGCCATTAAAACTGGTGATGGAGTCTGCGTTACTTCTATGAATATTTCAAAACAGAAACAAGACGAACGAAAAATTTTAGAAATAAACGAACAACTCAAAAGACAGAACGCTATTTTAAAAGATGCTAAAACATTAGCCAAAATCGGTAATTACCGCTGGAGCTTCGTAGTTGAAAAAGAAGAAAGTTCAGATATCTCCGATAACCTATATATGCTTTTAGATTGCAAACCTCAAGAATTTCCTCCTACACATGAAAATTATAAGAATTTTATTCATCCCGAGGATTTGCCTGGCTACAAGGAAAGCATTAAAGAAGCTATTGATAAAAAGAAATCCGTAGATTTCTCATACCGCATCATAAACAACTCAAGAAAAATAAAACATTTTAGAACTACAGGACATTTTCAAGATGATGCCTTAATTGGTGTCATCCAAGATATTACGAATCAAGTAAAAGGCGCCCTTAAATTAAAAGAGAAGAATCAGGAGCTAAAAAGATCAAACGAAGAGTTAGAATCATTTAATAGAGTTGCCAGTCATGATTTACAAGAGCCTATTAGAAAAATTCAGATGTTTATATCTAGAATAGAAGATACGGATTATAACAATTTATCAGAGAGAGGCAAAGAATTCTTTGCTAAAATTTCCTCATCTTCTGAGCGCATGCGAATGCTTATTAAATATTTATTATCGTATTCGCGTATTAATAAAACAAAAAGCGAATTTACAACAGTAAGTCTTGAAGAAATTATAGATAAAGTTAAAGAAGATTTAGAAGCACGCATTAAAGAGTCTGGTGTAGATTTGGTTATAGATAACCTTCCTACCTTAAATGCGGTTCCCTTTCAAATGGAACAATTGTTTAATAACTTAGTATCAAACGCTATTAAATATAGAGGACCAGAAGATCCTAGAATTATAATTAATTGTAAGAAACTAAAACGAAGTGATATTACAGATAACTTCGTAAAAAAACAGAAATCATACTACCGCATATCTGTAATTGATAATGGTATTGGTTTTGATCAAGTACATGCCGATAAGGTGTTTGAGCTTTTTCAACGCTTGCATCAAAAAACAGAATATACCGGAACAGGTATTGGTTTAGCTATTTGTAAAAAAATAACCCAAAACCATGGGGGTCATATTTCTGTAGAGAGCTTTATAGGAAAAGGATCTACCTTCTGTGTTTACCTTCCTGCTTAACCCTTACCTTATAGTATAGCAACACATTTACATTCTTATTAAAATACACAAAGCCCTGTTTTTACCCTAAACGGGGCTTTTTGTGTCTAAAAAGTAGCTCTTTCCAATAATTATATAACACTAACGAAAAATTGTGTAACAAATAAGGTCTCCTCTTTTCCGAAATTTGTCATGTACAAAACAACCTTGTATGCGAATTGTTAACTCAATCACTAAAAGAACTACTATGAATCAGAATAACTATAAATATCAGACAAATTCAAGAGTTGGGAATGTAAGAAGTGCATTAGACACTTCTATAGATGCTTCAACTAATTATACATCAAACAGTATTGGAGACTGTACGGTGAATAAAAATATAGAACAAACAGATTAACATGCTCAGTTACTTTAAAATTCTAGCAGCAATATTACTAGCGCTGTGGGCCATAGGGTTTTTCTTTTTTGATTTCGGCCTATTGATTCACTTAGTATTAGTACTGGCAGCAGTGCTTCTTATAATTAGTGTTTTAAAAGAGAACAATTATTAACGTAAAAACAGCATTATGAAAACGATACACCTTAAAACAAATACAATATCTCAAATGTTTAATGACCTACAGAATGAATTAGGTGGTAAATTAAACAAATCAAGTCAAGAATTTAAATTAGAATTAAATAGCGAATCTGCAATTGGTTCTATTTCAGGAATCACTTTTAAGAACGATATTACTTTTATGAAGTATGATGTTACTTTTAAGCAAGATACCATCATAAAAAGCACTACAAGCACCACAAACCCAATAAATTTCATGTATTGTTCTAACGGACAGTTATCCTATGGGTTTAGTGAAACATCTATAAAAAAATCGTTGAATCAATTTCAAACAGGAATTTTCTCAAGCGACCCGAATAAAGATTCTATTCTATTTTTTAGAAAAGATCAAGCTGTAAAATTCACCAATATTAAAGTTGATGCTTTACAAACATCTGATGATGAAAGTATAGATTTATTAAAAAATCAATTAATAAAGAATTTCATGCCTAAAAATGGCGAAGACATGTACACGTATGTTGGTTCTTACAACTTAAAAATTGCTGAGAAAATACAACAAATGGATGCCATCAGCCAGAAAGGAATTGTACGTAACTTATTAATCAATGGTACTGTACACGTAATTTTAGCACTAGAGATTCAACAACATAAAGAAGATCAAAAGAATATTAAAAACAACTTTGGTTCATTAACTAGAGATGAAATGGAAGATATTAAAGAAATCTCTAGTTTCATTAAAAATTATCCTGAGATTCAATACAGTTTAAAATATTTAAGCAAAAAATCTGGTTTATCTCCTTCAAAATTACAAGAAGGTTTTAAATTATTACATGACAGAACAGTTACAGATTTTATTAGAAACATACGTGTTGAAACTGCTGAGAATTTAATAAAAACAACAGATTTAAACATTTCAGAGATTGTATACACAGTAGGATTAACAAGTAGAAGTTATTTCTCTAAAATTTTCAAAGAAAAGTATGACTGTAGTCCAAAATACTACCAAGACAACCAGAACAGATTAGGTGTAACAGCGTAATCTTATACATAAGATAAATTAAAAAATGCCAGCCTTAAAAGGCTGGCATTTTTTTGTGCTTGCTAGTTAACTACACAAACTGAATATGATTCTTCTTATAAATAGGGTTTCATTCCTGTATACCATAGTAATCGCAATTTACCAACGATGCTTTTCCTTTAGGCTGGGCTGATTCTTCCTTTGTTGAAATTTAAAAAACATAAAAAAGAAGTTATAGTAGGACACAACTAAAAATTCCGAACCTAGTATGTATGGGAAGTAACTAAATTGTGGTCACAAAAAAAGCGTTAAGACTATCGTCTTAACGCTTTTTATTTTTTTTTCAGTGCTTAGAACTTTTTAACTGATGCTCTTAACATCCAAGCCATTTCTTCATGCTGCTGTAAGATACCTGTAATAAAATCTGCTGTACCTTCATCATTGTGCTCTTCTGCATTTTCACTAATACTTTTTCTAATAAAAGCGATTACGGTTTGATGGTCTTCTAGCAATATCTCCATAAAACTGATGCTATCGTTTTGTTTTGGTCCGTTTTCCTCTAAATGAGATAACTCTATAAAACGTTTCATGGTTCCTGGAGAATAGAAACCTAACATACGGATACGTTCTGCCACTGCGTCTAAAATAGTTTCTAACTTACCATATTCTTCTTCAAAAAATACATGCTTTGTGTGAAAATCTGGACCTTCTACATTCCAATGTGAATTTCTATATTTTGTATACATTAAAAATTCATCAGCTAGCAGTTGCTCTAACATTTCTACTACCGCTTTTCTATTTGATTTTTTAATTCCGATTTCTGCTGTTTCTGATTTCATTTTATATCTATTTTATCGTTATTATCTACCACTAAATTAAGCGTTAATCCCTGTATGTATTGATGGTAACCATTGAATAATTAATCCAAATACACGGCACTACTACTTCGTAGCGATAATTGATACAAAAGCTAAAAAAATTGGCTTTAATAAAGTATAAAGTACTGAAAACCTGCTTTTAATCGTAATTTGATGTACTAAAATATAAAACATGCAAAAACCAAATAATAGACTCGAAAATCAAACCTGCATCGTTACTGGATCTAGTTCTGGTATTGGAGCTGCCATAGCAAAATCTATTGCTATGGAGGGTGCCAATATGGTCGTAAATTATCATAGTAGTAAAGAAGAAGCGGAAGAAGTTGCGCATTGGATCAAAGGAAACGCTAGTTGCGGAGATGTCATTGTTGTTCAATGTGATGTGGGTAAGGAAGGTGATGTGAAAAATTTATATAAACAGACAATTTCCAAATTTGGCACTGTAGATATTTTGGTAGGTAACTCTGGCATACAAGAAGACTATGCCTTGCATGAAATGCCTTTAAGCGCATGGCAAAATGTTATTGACACTAATTTAACAGGACAATTTCTATGTGCTAAAGAAGCTTTAAATGAGTTTATGAGACGTGGCATGCGACCTGAAATTTCTAATTCTCTAGGCAAAATTATTCATATAAGTTCCGTTCATGAAATTATTCCGTGGGCAGGTCATGCTAATTACGCTACTACAAAAGGAGGCTTAAAAATGTTGATGGAAAGTATTTGCCAAGAATATGCTCCTAAAAAAGTACGCTGCAACTCCATTGCTCCAGGAGCTATAAAAACCGATATTAATAAAGACGCTTGGGATACGAAAGAAGGTTTAGAAAAGATATTGAAACTAATTCCTTATGGTCGTATGGGCTTACCAGAAGATATTGGCAGCGTAGCCAGTTGGTTAGCGTCTGATGAAGCTGAATATGTAAACGGCACCACCTTATTTGTGGATGGCGGAATGACCTGTTACCCAGGATTTTCTTCTAACGGATAAACAAAAAAAAAGGGAGAAATTACCAAAGTAATTTCTCCCTTTTTCATCCCCTAACAATTATATTAATTATTTTCTTTTTTTGACTTTTTTGAAGTATTATCTGCCTCATTCTTTACATCCTCAAAGGTAATCTCATCATCTACTGTCCCTTTAAACGCCTTAATCCAACCGTTTTTTATAATATTCGTGAATGTTGGCCAAACTTTAGATTTTACATTATTTAAATCTCCTTCAATAGGCACTTTAGTCGCTAAAGTATTGTTCCCTTTATTTTTTAAGACAAATTTAAAAAAGCCTACAAAACCTTCCCACAGGGTATCAAAAAATTTATCTTGCTTTTTACTAATTAATTTAGAGTCTTTCAATAATGGTTTCACATAGCCCTTCATATAACCATCTGCAATAGCAATCTCACTAAAAATATTAAAATTTCCTTCTGCAAAATCTATTCCTGCATAGTGATTCGTAAAATCGTTAAGCGCAGTGATGGAGGCGTTTTCCAATGAAAATGAAATATCCATATCAGGAATCTCCTTTACTAAATTCATTTTTCCATTAAGAGTAAACTTCCCATTTCCTATAGAAACTGCCGTAGCATGTATATCTGAAGGGAGTGTTCTATCTTCTTGGACAATATTTCTCAGATTTGTTGCCTGAAGGTTCAGTTCATTCATATGCAAATCTATAGTTGGCTTTGCAGTCACCTCCACAAAGGCCACTTTACCTTCTACAACCGTTAAATTATTGATATCAATAGGAACTAAATCTGTTAGTGCTTTGGTCCAGTCCTCAATGTCTGGGTCTTCGGCTTCCCCCTCTTGTTGATCTTCAAAAACATAAATAACCTCAGGTCTAGTCATGGTAATTTCGCTCACTACTTTACCTTTTAAGAGCGATTTCCATTCCACAGAAATGTCTGTTTTTTCAAAATTTAAAAAAGGAACTTCAGAACCAGCATTCACTTTATTTAAGTATAAATTATTAATTACATAAGCGCCACGAATTAATGAGATATCAATATCTTCTACGTGACCATAATATCCCGGAATATCTGCCAGTACATCATTAACATATTTCTTCACAAAAAATGGTAATAGTAGCCTTCCTATAAGTAATAATGTAATTATAGTTATTGGTACAATGTACCTTTTCTTCTTGTATCGTTTTCTTGGTTTTACTTGATCCAAATTTTATAGTATTTATTTTTTATCAATTCCTGCACTGTTTGCTTCAAGGTACTTTTTAAAATCTGCCCCTGAAGTAAGCTGATAATAATTTTCACCAAATACTAAAACAGGAAACTGTACTAATGTTGGGTTCTTATCTAATATTTTCATCCAATCATGATCTTCCATAACGATGTCTTTATCACCATATAGCTTTACAAAATCTGCATGTTTTACATCTATTAGCTCTTTAACTGGAATACCTAATTTTTCGGCAAGTTCTGCCCATTGGGTGCCTGTAATATTCGTTTTAGAAATATCTACGCCCAGTACCTCTTTATCAGAAGCTTGTACATAGCCATAACATTGTTTTCCTATGCTGCTTTCTGAATTGTAAAACAGCGTAATTTTATTTTTATCTGTTGAAATGACTCCCATATCTTCCATGTCTTAAATTTTCAATAAAATTAGCATAGAACCCCTGAAGACAGTGGCTTGTTCCGTTTTATTATTAATCCGATTACGTTTACTCTTTTTTACCGTTCCCCGTAAATGTATGTAGGATTCCGGCTTTTACATTGAGCCACAAATAATTAAAAAATGATTTTGTAGGATCTCTTTCTACTTTTATCTGTCCGTGTCTAAAGCCAAATTCATCGGTTTTAGAACCGTCATTTGTAAAAATATTTACGAGAGCCGTCAAAAGTTTGTTAACCCCTAATCGGTCTTTTTTTAGGACAACAAAACTAAAATCAGAATAGCTCATCTTTAAATCTCCTGAAGAAACAAACTCATCACCACTAATGGTAAAATATAGAGCATCTATAGTACCTTCTGCTTGGGCTCGTAAATTTGGTTTTAAAAAAGAATCCAATTTTTCTGTATCAAAATTAGAAATTACCCCAGAAGCTTTAAATAAATGAGCTCCATTTTCTTGATAAAAAGACCAATCTAATGCTATAGGAGCCACTCCCATAAGTTTTGCTTTATTTTTTATACTTAAAGGTTTTGTTCCAGTACTTGAAATATTTTTTATGACAGATGTAATCTCTGTAAATAACAGTTCTCCTGGTGTTGTTCCTAGCGCTACTAATTCTGAATAAGAAACCTTACCATTTTCTATCATTAAACAGGGAATATTTAGACCAAAAGGTAAGTTTCTAATGCTTTTACCAAACATATCTTTTAACGTATAATCATCAGGCATTAGTTTGTTCCTATACATTTCCAGATCTAAACCTTTTAATACTACAGAAGGAATTTCTACTGAAAAAGAATCTTGTTCTACTAAAAAATCAAGTTTAGAAAGCGTTGCTTCAGGTACTTTCAAATGAACCCAATCTCGTTCTTTTGTAATATGTTTTTGAAGTGCTGCTTTGCTATATTTAGTTTTTAATTCTAAACCGTTTATTGCAATAGCTCCATCTGCTTTAAGATGATCTATGGTAAGGTTTTCATATAAGCCCACGCTTGTCTTAAGGTTATCAGCCTCTAAAATGTAAGTAGAATAGGTAAAAGGTATTTGGTTATGAATGGTAGATGAAGACATTTTAATGTCCTGTAATCCAAGATCTACATGTTCTCCGGAAATTAAAATGCTATTATTCCTTATATCTATTAATTTCATATCTGCATCCGACAATTGAAAATGCTCAACAGTTATTTGCTTTTTTAATGGAGAAGGATTCTTCTCGGGTATACCTGTAGTATCTTTTGTATAGAAGGATGCCGAAAGGCCTGTTATTTCTATGTTTTCTATCGCAATGTTTCCTGTTCTTAAAAAGTGTATATATTGAAACCCATCAATTACTACACTTCCTATTTTAGCACTATCTACCACAGCCTTATGCAGCAAACTTAGATTCGTTAAACGCAATTGATTATTGAGTAAACTTAAACTTAAATCATTATAGGTGATTTTCATTTTGGAGGACTGCTCATTAGTTATAGCCTGCGCTATTTTGTGTTTCACATAAATATGTGCCACACCATATAAAAGCATGAGTAGTATTGCACTAGTTAGCGCCCAGAAAATATATTTCTTATGTAATAAAGGTCTCAAAAGTTAGGTTGTTTTTCTTTAGACTGTAAATTTCCTTAATTAACACCTTAAACAACACCCCAATCCAGTTTATAATTAACCGTAAACGTACGCGTATATTTAATTGTCATAAGAAATAAGTACTTTGACCCAAAATTTAAAATCAAACAATTTTTAGGACTATGCGAACATTGCTTTTTATAGGGTATCTGGTGCTCACCATTTGGGCATTTGGGAGTATTGTTTTACATGGTTCAAGACCAACAAAATCATTAAGCTGGTTATTAACTATTATAGCTATCCCCTTTGGTGGCCCCATACTCTACTATCTTTTTGGCGTCAATAGAAGAAAATTTCGCTTTTTTAGACTTAGACAAACAGAAAGAAGACGCTTGTATGATGAGACCTATAAAAGTCTATCCACAACAGAAGATGACATTCATATTCATGAAAACAAATACAAAAAGCTATCTAAATTAAATAAAAAAAATACATTCTTCCCTTCCTACAATGGCAATAGTGTTACTATTCTAAATGATGGTGAAGAAACCTTTGATGCAATTTTTGAAGCCATAAAAAAGGCAAAATATTTTGTACACCTGCAGTATTATATTTTTGAAGAAGGCGAATTATCAGAACGATTTTATGAATTGTTTAAAACAAAAATTAAAGAAGGTGTAGAAGTGCGCTTAATTTATGATTCTGTAGGAAGCTTTTCTTTTAGAGGTAAAACAATAAAACGCTTTAAAGATATTGGGGTAGAAGCTTACCCTATAATGCCCTTACGTTTTGGCAGCTTATTGTTTACTTTAAATTATAGAAACCATAGAAAAATTATAATTATCGATGGTAGTTTAGGATTTACAGGAGGTGTAAATGTTTCTGACAAGTACATAAAAAAAAGCTCGCCTCTTGGTATATGGAATGATTTGCATGTACGATTAGAAGGTCCTGTCGTCAATAGCTTACATCGTGTTTTTATCAAAGATTATCACTTTGCGAGTAGTAAAGAGATGCTTATCAATGAAAAATACTTACCTAACCTTGAACCTATTGGAGAAAGTACCGTACAAATAGTGGCTAGTGGGCCAGATTCTAGACAACCTGCAGTAATGCAGCAGTATATTTCTATGATCAATAGCGCTACTAAATCTATCTATATTGCCAACCCTTATTTTATTCCAGGCACCACCGTATTACAAGCCATTAAAATTGCTGCCTTGAGTGGCATTCAAGTAAGCTTATTAATTCCGAACAAATCCGATTCGCTTATGGCAAAATATTCTATGTTTTCTAGGTTTGAAGAGCTTCTTGCTATTGGGGTAAACATCTATTTACGAGAAGACTTCTCCCATAGTAAAGTTATATTGATTGATAATGAAGTTGCTTCTGTAGGATCTGGTAATTTTGATTACCGCAGTTTTGAACATAATTTTGAAGCCAATGCCGTTATTTATGATAAAGAGATTACGGAGGCTATATGTAAAGAATTTACAGAATATTGTGAAATTAATAAAAGCTTAGATTACAAAACTTTTAAAAACCGCCCGCTTTACAAACGTTTTATAGAGGGTATTGCTAAATTTTTCAGTCCCCTGCTATAATCTAATGAAAGGCATAAGAGTTAATAAATTCGTTGAAATGAGCAATAGCCTATGCAGGTTTGCTATACCTTTGCCTCGAATAATTTTTTAAAAAAAATAACAATGAAAAAAATATTAGGTGTATTTGCAATTATTTTACTTGCCAGTTTATCAGCACAGGCACAAAGCATTTCTAAAAATGCTTTAGGTCTTAGAATAGGAGACAATGACGGTTTTGGCGGTGAGGTATCATACCAAAGATATTTAAAAGAGAATAACAGATTAGAGTTTGATTTAGGTTGGAGAGATTCTAACAATGTAGATGCTTTTAAACTAGTTGGTTTGTACCAATGGGTGATGCCTATTGAGGGTAACTTTAACTGGTTTGTAGGTGCAGGTGCAGGAATTGGATCTTTTGATGCAGGAGAAAACGATGGTACTTTTGCTTTAATTGCAGGTGATATAGGTATTGAGTATAATTTTGATTTTCCTTTGATACTTTCTTTGGATATGCGTCCTGAACTTGGTTTCAATGACAATTATTCTGATGATTTAGATTTAGATATCGCCTTAGGGATCAGATATCAATTTTAATATGAAAAAGAGAATAAAAAATAAAAAGTGGCATGTTGCCACTTTTTTGCTTTTAGCATTAGTCGCACTTATAAGCTATGAGAATATGATTGAGAAAAACCCAGAACATATTATTCCGGAAGCCATAACCACAGAAGCAAAAATTGCATTATCACATTATCCTGAACTAGAAAATACGCGAATTGAATTCAAATTTAAAAAGGATATAAAAAAATCGATCATGCAGGCGCAGCCTTCTTTTTTAAGCCTACTTAGGCCGAAGAAGAAAAGAAGCTACTATATTTTCATCAGTGAGAATTTTGAGATTGAAGGAGAAAAATTTTCTACCAAAGACATTCCTAAAAATGTAATGATAGGCTGGTTAGGACACGAGTTAGGGCATGTGATGGATTACCGAGACCGAAGTAGTTTAAACCTAATCTGGTTCGGATTAAAATATTACTTCTCAGACTCTTCCCTAAAAGAAGCTGAAAGAGCCGCAGATTCTTATGCTATCTCTAAAAATATGGATGGTTATATTTTAGACACAAAAAACTTTATATTGAATAATACCGATTTGTCAGAAATCTATAAAGCCCGAATTAGGAAATATTACTTATCTCCAGATGAGATTATGATTCTTGTAGAAGAGCGAGATCGAGATAAAGTAAAGCAATAGTCTTTGACAACTACTGCTTTGCTACAAATTCTTCCCAAGTTTTAAACTTCTCTTCATTCATTACCCGTTCCATTTTTACTTGGCCACCTTTCTTTTTATTCGCACCATTCCACTCATAGAAAACTGATGGGGCTACTAAAGTAACCTTTACACCTTTTAAAGCTTTAGATCTAGCTACCTTGTAATTCTTATTCGCTTCTTTTAAATGTTTATCAAGTTCTAAAGCAACCTCTTCTGCAGCTAAATTACTTTCTGTTCCTAAATACCAACTATGATAAAAATCGTCCTCAAAACGTTTTGCACATAGGGTATATTCTGGAACTTTTACATTAAATACTTCTTCTATGTGCTTCACAGCAGCATCTAATTTGTTTACGGATAACTGAGAACCCACCGTATTTAAAAAGAATTTAGTTCTTCCTGTAATTTTAATTTCTGCACGCTCAATGTCTGTAAACTCAATAGTATCCCCAATAAGATAGCGCCATGTTCCTGAAACGGTACTTATAATTAAGGCATAGTCTTGGTCTTTTTCTACCTCAGCAAGTGTTACTGTAGGCGCATCATCTGTAAGTGAACCATCTTGGTTGATATACTCGGGTCTGAAAGGCACAAACTCAAAATAGATTCCGTTATTGGTTGCTAATTTCATAGCATCCGTTTCTGGCCTAGCTTGGAAAGCTACAAAACCCTCTGAGGCTAAGTAGGTATCTATAACCGTAATAGGTTTCCCCATTAAAGCCATAAAGCTTTTTTCATAAGGACCAAAAGCAACTCCGCCTGAAGTATATACTTGTAAGTTGGGCCATATTTCATGAATCGTAGTTAAGTTATGGTCTGCAATTACTTTTTCAAGCATTAACTCTATCCACGAAGGGATACCACTTATAGCGCCTATATCCCAATTTTTAGCATTGTCTGATATTTTCTGAACCCGTTCATCCCAATCTTCAATCTGCGCAATCTCTTCTCCTGGTTTGTAATAATCTCTAAACCAAAATGGAATATTACTCGCACTAATCCCACTAATTTCTCCCTCTAGGTGGGTTTCTTTTTCTGTTAAATCTGTTGAACTCCCCAACATTAAAATACCCTTTTCAAAAAATTCTGCAGGTAGATCAAAATTTGCAAGTGCAGATACTTGATCAATACCCGTACTCTTAATCGCTGAAATCATATCATCCGTTACCGGAATTCTTTTACTTGTATTCCCCGTGGTTCCAGAACTTAATGCATAATAATCTGGCTTCCCTGGCCAAGTAACATTTTCAATTCCTTTATGGAGCTTGTACCACCATTCCGCATGCATCTTATCATAATCAAAAAAAGGAATTGACGCAGAAAAAAGCTTGGAAGGAGTTGTAGCTTCTAGGAGCTGATTAAATTTATAATGCACGCCAAATTCAGTGTCTTTTGCTTTTTCGAGCAATTCCTTTAGCACCTTTTCTTGTTCTTCTACTGGGTTAGATTCGGGAGTTAACATATCTTTTAAATCTATGATACCCTTTATTACTGCTCCTAAAATTGCCATGATGTCTTTTATATACTATTGGTTAGAAAAAAATCGGCCAAGAAAAAATCCGACCGATATTGTATTACTTAATACTAGTTTACGTATTTAAAAGTTAAGCGCTCGCTACTTGCTTTTCGTGCTTCCCTTCACCTATTTCTTCAATTACTTTACGAATAAATGCAGGCAAATCATCAGGGTTCCTACTCGTTACCAGGCCATTATCTACCACAACTTCTTGATCTAACCAAGTTGCTCCAGCATTCAATACATCATCTTTAATACTTGGGAAAGAGGTTACTTCTCTATTTTCAATAACACCTGCGCTAATAAGTAACCAAGGCGCATGGCAGATTGCAGCTACCGGCTTATGACTCTTAAAAAAGCTTTGGATAAACTGTATAGAATCTTCGTCCGTTCTTAAAGTATCTGGATTTGCTACGCCACCAGGTAATACTAAAGCATTATAATCAGATTCTTTAGCATCTTTAACAAGCTTAGTTACGGCTATTGCTTCTCCCCAATTTTTATCTTCCCAACTCTTTATTTCTCCTTCTTTAATTGAAATTATGTCTACAACTGCTCCTTCATTCTTTAAAGCCTTTAAGGGTTCAAATAATTCAGATTTTTCAAATCCGTCTGTAGCTAAAATGGCTACTTTTTTATTTTGTAGTTTCATAGATCTATTTTTTAATTCGTTAAATTTTTTTTTGATATCCTTTCGGATATACCATGTAAAATTACAGCCAATGTGAATAAAAAATGTGCTCTAATAAATGTATAATGAACGCATAAGCAAAGACTTAGCTTTCGTAGAATATAGCTATAGCCTTTAAAATGGTGAACCATAAGAAATGGCCTATCTTTAAATAGGTTCTAAAACAGAAAAACGTCCGAACATTTTAAAAATGTTCGGACGTTTTTCTTAGAGTCTTTATGGTATACTAAAAAGCGTTCTTTAAAGCTATTTAAGGGTGAACGACGATTTCAAGGTTGCATCAGAATTAGTTCCTACATAGATTTCAAAATCTCCAGGCTCTGCAACAAAATCTAAATTTGAGTTGTAGAATTTTAAATCATCAGGAGTTAGTGTTAGTGTTACCTGTTTGGTTTCTCCTTTCTTAAGCATTACTTTTTTGAAACCCTTTAGTTGTTTTACCGGTTGCGTGATACTTCTTACCACATCTCTAAGGTATAGTTGCACTACTTCTTCCCCATCAAAATTACCCGTATTTGTAACGCTTACCGTAACTATTAGAGGCTCATTTTGATTAATTTGAGAAGCATTTACGTTTAAATTACTGTACTCAAATTCGGTATAACTTAATCCGTAACCAAAAGGAAGTAAGGGTGTATTTGGAGCATCTAAATAATTAGATGTAAACTTTTCAAATTCAGAAGTTAATTGTGGTCTACCCGTATTTTTTATACTGTGGTAGATGGGAATTTGCCCCACATTTCGAGGCCATGTAGCCGTTAATTTTCCAGACGGATTGTAATCTCCGAACACCACATCTGCAATAGCATTCCCTGCTTCTACTCCAGGAAACCACACTTGAAGAATACTCGCCGATAATGCAAGCTCTTCCTCTAAAACCAAAGGCCTACCGCTCATTAGAACAAGCACTAAAGGTTTTCCTGTAGCAGCCAAAGCACGTATTAATTTTTTCTGACTTTGCGGAATAGAAATATCTGTTCTACTAGAGGATTCTCCCGTAAACTCAGTAGCTTCACCTACAACCGCTACTATAATATCAGATTTTTTTGCAAGCTCAACCGCTTCGTTTAACATTTCTTCTGCACTGCGTTTATCTATAGTTACGCGTTCTCCAAATACATTAATTTTCTTGGCAAGTGCAGCATCATCTGTAATATTTGCTCCTTTTGCATGTGTAATTTGAGCATTAGGTGCTACATTCTTAAAGCCTTGAAGTATAGATACGGATAGTTGAGGATCTCCAGTAGGCGCCCAAGTACCTAACATATTGTCTTTACTATTTGCCAAATCTCCTATTAAAGCAATTTTTGAACTTTTATTAATAGGTAGGTTTTTAGTATCATTCTTTAATAAGACAAACGATTTTTTTGCCGCTTCTCTTGCTAGAGCTCTGTTTTCATCTTTCAGAATATCTTTAGCCGGTCTTTTTTTATCAATGTATTTATAAGGATCATCAAAAAGACCTAGTTTAAATTTAGCTTCTAAAATTCTTCGGCAAGCAGTGGTAATTTCTTCCGCTGTAACTTTTCCTTCATCTAGCGATTTTTTTAAGGTAGTTAAAAAACCTTCGCCCACCATATCCATGTCTAAACCTGCTTTAAGCGATAAAGCAGATACCGCTTGTAAATCTCCTAAACCATGTGCAATCATTTCATTTACCGAAGTATAATCTGAAACAACGAAGCCGTTAAATTTCCAATCATCTCTCAGTAAATCTGTCAACAACCATTTATTTCCAGAGGCAGGAATACCGTCAATATCATTGAAAGAACTCATAACGCTACCCACTCCTGCATCTATAGCTGCTTTGTATGGCGGTAGGTATTCATTATACATTTTAAGTCTGCTCATATCTACAGAATTGTAATCTCTACCAGCCTCTGCAGCGCCATAAAGGGCAAAATGTTTTACAGTAGCCAGCATTGTATTCTTAGCCATAAGATCTTCACCTTGATACCCGGTTACCATTGCTTTGGCAATCTGAGAACCCAAGTAGGGATCTTCGCCAGCACCTTCAGAAATTCTTCCCCATCGAGGATCACGAGAAATATCTACCATTGGCGAAAAATTCCAGTTAATTCCATCTGCTGTGGCTTCTAAAGCTGCAACTTGAGCTGTTCTTTTCAGTAATTCCATATCCCATGAAGACGATAACCCTAAAGGAATAGGAAACGTAGTTTTATAGCCGTGAATAATATCAGACCCAAAGAAAAGAGGGATACCTAAACGTGTTTTTTTTACGGCAAAATCTTGTGCTGTTTTAATTTTTTCAGGTCCAGAAATTCCGAATAACCCTCCTACTTGACCCGCTTTTATTTTGTCTTCAACATTGGAACTTACCACAGAACCGGTTGCTATGCCTCCTCCCGGAGTTACTAGATTTAACTGACCAATTTTCTCTTCAATGGTCATTTTTTTTAATAATGCTTCTACCTCCGGAATGGTATGCTGTGCCTGTATTGATGGAGCAGCTAACAATAGGGTTAGCGCTAAAATATGTGAGACTTTTAATTTCATTTTACGATGCTATTTAAAATTGTAATTGACTTATTTTTTCTGTGTGAATAACCACGGAAGTAATGCTGGTTCTGCGAATGCCGGATCCCAACTATTATGATTGGCATCACTGAAAAGGGTTACATTGGGCTGCCCACCATATTCCATAATTGCGGAAGCCATTTTAAGTGATAATTGAGGATCTACCACATCATCTTTAGCCCCATGAAAAATCCATAAAGGTACTTTACGAGCAAAATCCTTTGATTTTTTTTCATCACCACCACCACAAATGGCGATTGCTGCAGCAAACGTTTCTGGTTTTCTATACAATAATTCATAGGTACCCATTCCGCCCATAGACAAACCCATAACATACACTTGGTTTTCTTTAGCGAAAGGTTTTCCAACCATCTCATCTACCAACTGCATTACCATATTCATTGCTTTAGTAGGTGCTCTGTTGTATTTAAATTTTAAAGAAATAGGCCTCGTTTGGCGCTTTATTTTTGCGTTGGACCAATAATCTTCTGTTGGACATTGTGGAAAAACAACAATTGCAGGGAAGTTTTCTAAACTTTCTGCATTGGCAAATAAAGAGCTTCCATGCGCTAACTGACTTTCATTGTCATTACCTCTTTCTCCTGCTCCATGTAAAAAAAATACGACTGGATATTGATCTGTATCTGAAAAATTTTTAGGGTACATCACTCGATATTTTAACGTATCTGCCCCTTTAATAAACATTTCTTTTTGATAATTTTCATTTTGTGCCAACGCTTGAAAAGACACCAATAACAATACAATAAACCCCCCTATTTTCTTAATTTTCATATGTAAATCCCAATTTTGTCAATCCTACTGTTACGGCATCATTCTGCATAAATAAATTCCATAATAAACCCGTCCTATAATTCTCTATCATGATAATTTGTGGGCCTTGGTCTATGGCCAAATAGCTATCTGCTACCCAATTGTATTGTGGACTAAAGGCATCATAAAAACCAGCGGTTCCCAAAAGTTCCTCTTTTTTTCCGTAGAAGTACTGTAATGCCTGTAAGGATTCCTCAGGGGTATATACGATAGAACTAATTGCAGCCGTAGGAGAAATTACGCCTAAATCATTATTAGGGGCATGAGCGGCATAGCCTAAACTACCGTCTGTATTTCTAGAATAACTGGCCGTTAAACCCCAACAATCTTCTCCGTAGTCTTTATAATTCTTAGGATTGGCAATGGCATAATTATAGTTAATTTTACTATGATTTATACTTGCCTCTCCATAATTTACGTATTCATCTGAGAGTCCGTTTGGGTTTAAACCTAAAAAAGAATAGTGTGAGAAAAAAAGCGGACCACCCAACTGTTCCGAACCTGAATGCTTCACCAATAAAGGAAATCCGTATGCATTATTCGAAGATATAAACGTACCGTTGGAAGCCCATCCGCCATCATATACAGATTTTGAAATGCTATAATCAGGAGAGGCTGCAGCTAATACATAGGTAATTAATGTTTCGTTATATCCTTTTAATGCCAGATTAATAGCAAATCCGTTTGCAGGACTCCAATGCCAATACAAGACATCTTCTTCTTGTGTATACCAGTTCCATTCTACCCCCTTCCAAAGTTCGTCTGCTTTATTCGCTAGTGCTTGTTCTGCTGTAGAGCCATTTTTAAAATATTCTTTTACGCAGATAAGGCCTTGTACTAGAAATGCAGTTTCGACTAAATCTCCTCCGTCATCTAACGCACTAAAAGGTATTACTTTCCCTGTATTTCCATCAACCCAATGCGACCAAGCACCATGAAAACGATCTGCAGACTCTAAAAATGATACTATGGTTTCTAGACGATTTACAGCTTCTGCTCTGGAAACATAATTCCGCTCAATCCCAACCAAAATTGCCATTAAGCCAAAACCTGTGCCCCCAATAGTTACGGTATTGGCATCGTTATCCGGATAGCTAGGATGGTATCTTTCTTTTGCAGCTCCAGAACTTGGGTGTGCATAATCCCAGAAATATTTAAATGTAGTCTCCTGTGTTATATCTAATAACTCGTTATCTGTAATTGAAACCACAGGTTCTTCTGGAGCTACTGGCGCTTCTGGTAATTCTGATACCCCCGTAGGACCTTGAGAATCGCTTTTAGAACACGAGGCAATTACGACTAAAAGGGAAAATAAAATTATGTTTTTTATGTAATTCATTCTGATCAAATAATAGTTCTAACCTTATTAACATTTACTGCTTGATGATGCCACTAACCAAACACTTACTCTGTAGGTTTTACATAGGTAAATTCCAAAGCATTTAAGCCTTTGTGTACATCATCATTTTTCATGAAATAATACCATAACATGCCACTTCTATAATTTTCTATCATTACAGGAATTGGTCCTTGATCTATTGCCAAATACCTAGGTAAGCTCCAGTTATCTGTTAAGCTATACGCATCATAAGGACCATATTTGCCCACCAAACTATCTTGTTCCGTATATAAATATCTTAAAAATGCTAAACTCTCTTTAGGCGTATATGGCATAGAAGACAAAGCTGCTGTTGGCGATATTACCCCTAAATCATGATCTGGCCTATGACCATCATAGCCTTTCATAGAATAACTGGATGTAAAACCCCATGCTTTTTCTCCGTATCCCTTAAAATTATTTGGATTCGCAACGGCATGTCTATAATTGATTAAAGCATGGTTTTGATTCAGTTTCCAATAATCTCCATATTGATCTGATAAGCCCTTTGGGTTTAAACCTAAATAAGAATAATGTGCCCAAAATAAGGGACCTACAGGAGCTTTATCATGTTCGTAATGGTTTAAAATTGTTTTAAGACCGTAATATGTGGTGTCTTTGGCAATTTCACCATGATGAGCCCAACCTTGATCATACACCTCTTTTTTGATAGGATGCGTTGGTGATGCAGCTCCTAAAATGTACATAATTAGCGCCTCATTATACCCACCAACCGGGAAATTCATGTCCCAACCATATTTTGGAGACCAATGCCAATACAACACGTTTTCACCTTTCGTGTACCAATCAAACTCTACACCTTCCCAAAGTTCTTGAACACGATCTCTTATGTCTAGTTCTGCACCGTTTGGTTTGTTAAAATATTCTTTGGCAGTTAGTAATCCTTGAATCAAAAATGCAGTTTCAACTAAATCTCCACCATTATCTTTCTGACTAAAAGGAGCTGTTTTTCCTGAAGGTTGCAACCAATGTGGCCAAGCCCCATGAAAACGATCTGCTTTTTCTAAGAACGTAAGGATTTTTCCATAACGTTGTACGGCTTGCTCTCGTGTAATAAAGCCTCTTTCTACACCTACTAAAATAGCCATTAAACCAAAGCCTGAACCTCCTATTGTAATAACATCCTTATCATTTGATGGATAAATGTTATCTAAATGTATCCGTTCTCTTGCCATACCAGAAGTTGGCTCTGCCCCTTCCCAAAAATAATTAAATGTTTGCCGTTGTATGTCATCCATTAGTTCATCATCAGAAATTTCATCTTGAACTATTTCTGACTTCTCAATACTTTTTTCATTCTTAGTTTTGCGGCCATTGCATCCCTCAACCATAGACACAACAGCCACTAAAACTAAACACACTATCAACTTAACTAAACTCTTCATATATATTCTAACCTACTGTTATCTGCTCTTATCTAAGCGGCATTTAAAAAACGTTACTAACCTACTTATTAGTTTTAATTTGCATTCATGACTGCAGTTACTTGTTCTGGTGTCAAGGCTTTATCAAAAAATCGTAATTCGTCAATATAGCTTAGATCTGCACCATGACCCCATTCTGTAAATCTTGGTGCACCAGAACCTATAGCTACCAAATCACAATTTGCCCAACTAATTCCTGTTTCTTTATTAGCAACGGCTACACCATTAATATATAATACCGTAGTAGTCTCCGAGATTGTAAATGCTAAATGCACCCATTCTCCTGCAGCTGGATCTATATCTGCTGCCGTATTACCATCTGCCCATTCCTCTCCATCACCATTTCCAACATTAAGTTTAATACGTTGTAGGCCGTCTGCATTCTCTCTTAACAATCTAAACCCACTTGTGCGCAAGTTTTGAATATCTGGATAACCCGCATTTTCTGTATCTGGAGGTCCTACGGTTAGAATTCCTGCTCTATCGGGTGTATCATTTACTTTATACCACATTGCGGCACTGAATTGTGGAGTAGTTAAACCTGTTGCAGGCACTGTTACATACGAATCTGTTGCTCCTGCATAGGCATTAGTACCAACCTTAGCTTCACCAGCAAAACCTGCATTTCCTACAACTGTAGCTTCATTGGTACTAAACAATTCTATATGATCACCATCAAATGGCATGTAAAACATTTCTCCATCAAAAGTACCGGTGTATGTATTTGGACCTAAGCCAGAATCATCTTGAATAATAGTTTCTATTTCTGCTTGAGAAAGCGATTTATTAAAGATTCTAAGCTCATCCATAAAACCTAAATCAGATTTATGATCCCAACCACTAAAATTAGGAGCACCAGACATAATAGATAGCACCTCTACATCCGTCCAATCTATACCGTTAAAAGGTACCTGCTTCACCAATTGTCCATCAATATATACGCTAGCTTCAGTGCCTGATACGGTAAAAGCCATATTCACCCATTTGCCAGCGGCAGGATCTACGTCTGCTGCCTCACCACCATCTACCCAAGTATTATCTGCTCCTGTTCCAGCATTTAATTTAAAACGCTGTAAACCATTCGCATTCTCTCTAAAAAAACGATATCCTGAAGTTAACACATTACCTCCTGAGGCATCTAAAGGTGGACTCATAGCCAACAAACCTGCTCTGTCCGGAACAGCATTTACCTTCGTCCAGAAGACAGCACTAAACTCTTGTGTTTTTAAATCAGCAGCAGGAAAAGTTAAATAGGAATCTGTTGCTCCTGCATAGGCACTGGCTCCATTTAATGCATCATCAGTGAAACTTGGTGTACCAACAATTGTAGCAGATTGAAAGCTAATTAAATCTACAAAATCGCCATCAAAAGGCATATAAAGTACTTCTCCATCATACTTTTTAACGTAAGCAGGTACTTTTTCGAAGTTCACAGAACTTGTCGTAATTTTTCCTTCTACATCTGTAGCAGAAATTGTCAATACGTGAGTCCCGTCTTCTAAGCCACTATACAGCAAATCATTGATCAGTACACGACGATAATCTTTAAAGGAAGTATACGTCCCCACTACTACATCGTCTAAAAGAACCGTAATATCTTTTACTTCAATATCATCTGTAACTTCAAAATCAATAGTAATATCTGCCAACGTTGCTAATACGTTAACCTCAATACCCTCTTTAGGATAATTTATTTTTATTGCTGGAGCTGTTGCATCTGCTCCTGGATCTACTTGCGTTATTCCGTCTATACCCTGATCACAGGAATACATAAAAAATACTGCCACCAAAGCCAATACACTATAGTTTAATTTTTTCATGGTTTTTGTTTTTAGTTGGATATGTTACCTAGTATTGGAAATTCATCGATCTGATTTTGATGGTATGTGACAAATGCCTTATCTGGTGTAAAAGTTCTTCCTTCATAACTCAATTCATCATTTCTACCTAACCTTACCATGTCAAAAAATCGTTTTCCCCATTCCATAGCCAATTCTGCATACTTTTCATCTACAATTTGATCAAGAGTAACACCAGACAATGGAGGCATACTAGCACGAGCGCGTACTAAATTAATCGCTTCATCTGCAGAAATTGAAGTTTGACTTGCTCCCTGTGTTATAGCTTCTGCATACATAAGTAGTGTTTCCGCATAGCGATAAACGATATAGTTTTTATTGCTACCGTACTCAACACGACCAGGAATTAATTGGCTTGTTGGCAAATAGTGCTTTCCACTCGCAAAAATAGCTCTTGCGTTATCTGTCAAATTATCACCATCTCTAGTAGTAGATGAAACAAATGAAGGCAATGTAGCTTCTGTATAGGTAGATGTTGAAATAATACTATCAATCCCTTTTTGAGTAAACAAAACTGTAGTTTCTAAACGGTTTGTTTCCCCTCTGTCTAGCATAAATTTTACATATTTCATGCTAGGTTCAAAAAAGCCCCATCCAGCACTCGCACCAGCTACGCTAGGTGTCCACCCGTTTGGACCATAAGGAGCATACAAATGCCCTACTCTTTCGCCAGTCCCGGTATTGAAATCTGAATATTGAAATTCATATAAGGTTTCATTACTTAGTTTACCTGGAGTTTTAAAAAGCTCATAATAGTCATCCATAAGATTAAACTTTCCTGAACTAATAATTTCACCTGTAGCCTCTGCTACTGCTTGATAATTCTTCAATTCTTGATTCGCCAATGCTTTGATTTGTAACGCTGTATATTTAGTTACACCACCTGGCAAATCTGTTCTTTCATTAGGTCTAAGATTTAATAGGAACGGAATAGCCTCATCCATCTGATCCGATAAATGTTGCATCACTTCGTCTTTAGAAGGTACAGAGGTGACTCCTGCAAAATCATTTAAATTAGAAGACTCAGGAATAAAAACAGATCCGTACACCTGCGATAATTGAAAAAGCAGAATGGCACGCAAAACTTTAGCTTCAGCAATATACTGATTCGCCAATGCTACGCCATCTTCATCTGCAAATTCTTGATATCTAGCTATTTGCTCCATTCCTGTATGCGCTTTAATGATATCACCATAATAGGTTTCCCATAAAGTTCTAGAACCAAAAAATGAATTATCATAAGAGTAACGATCTTGGTTTTTTAGGCCTTGTT
Organism: Cellulophaga algicola DSM 14237; assembly: GCF_000186265.1. Taxonomy (NCBI): domain Bacteria; kingdom Pseudomonadati; phylum Bacteroidota; class Flavobacteriia; order Flavobacteriales; family Flavobacteriaceae; genus Paracellulophaga; species Paracellulophaga algicola. The sequence continues at coordinate 2,063,767 of NC_014934.1, read as the reverse complement.
GATCTCCGGCAGCATTTACATCATCGCCTCTTGTAGCAACTACTAGCGGTTGTTCCCAACCTCTGTCTCCAACGGATTGATAAACTCCAATAAGGGAAAATATCATATCGTCCGTTTTAGAAAAATCTGTTCCACCAGCAAAATTATTATTAAGTTGTGGTTGATCTAATTCATCTGAACAACTTGAAATCACCATAGCTAATAGGGCAAAAAGTCCAAGTATTTTGTTTGTTTTTATATGCATCATAGCTGATTTTTTTTAAATTTTAATATTAACTCCTAATGTATATACTCCAGGAATAGGATAGGTTTGGGCATCTACACCGTTTGACACTTCTGGGGTAAAGCCATTATATTTAAAGAATGTCAATGGCCTTTCTGCTGTCATGTAAAACCTAATATTAGGATTAAATTTTCCTTTTAAACTTGGCAATGTGTATCCTATAGTTACATTCTGTAATCGGATAAAATCTCCGTCTTCAACAAAAAAGCTATTCAGAAACTGATTACTCCATGGATTACGTATACCTCTTGCAGATGGATAGCTATTGCTGGTACCCTCACCATGCCATCTATTTATTGCAAAATCGCTATCAATATTAGCATCCGGTGTTTGGCGTATTGCAAATCGTTTTGAATTGGCAATAACATTACCCCCCTGACCTATAACATTTAATGAAAAGTCCCAAGCTTTATAGTTTAGACCTAGATTGAACCCAAAATTATAGGTTGGCAAATAAGAACCAAGATCTACTCTATCTTGTGCATCTATCACCATATCACCATTATGATCTACAAATTTGAAATCTCCTGGTTGTATGTAGTCAGGAATACCAGAACTTGCAATTGCCGCTTGTGCCGCTGGATCTGCCGCTATTTCTTCAGCTGTTTGATAAACCCCTGCAACATCTAACCCAAAAAACGAGTTTATAGCACCTCCAACAACAGATCGTTGCTCGATATCACCGCCAGAAGTTAAATTCTCCTGCCCAGCTAAATCTAAAATTTCATTATTTAAAGTAGAAAAATTACCTCCAATAGAATAGCTAAAATCTTCTGAAACTTGTTTTCTCCAATTGATAGCTACTTCTATACCCGAGTTTTTTATAACTCCAACATTTTGCCTAGTTTCTCCAGGTACTAAAAGTCTTGATACTGGAATAATAGCATCTCTAGTTTCTCTAGTAAAATAATCTGTTTCAATTGATAAATTATTATCAAATAATCTTGCTGTTAAACCCACGTTTGTTTCTGCAGTAACCTCCCACTTTAAGGCTTCAAAATCACTACTAGTTACTAAACCAGGATACCTTGTGTCTCCAAAAACTCCATTTACCTCGGTAGAAGTTATACCACCTGTACTAGCGTTTACATTGGCATTTCCTAATTCACCCCAGCTAGCTCTTAATTTTAAGAAATCAAAAACACCGTTAGATTTCATAAAAGACTCCTCTGAGATTACCCAACCTGCACCTATAGTTGGAAAATAACCCCATTTCTCTTGATACTTGCTCGTACCATCTGCACGGAAAGTACCATACAAAAGGTATTTATTATCAAAATTATACGCTACACGGCTAAAATAAGAGAAGAAGTATTGACTTACTCCATTATCACCTACATTATCTAAGTCAATACTCTTCGCTAAATCTAAATAATATGATTCATCACCAATTCCTGTACCATTCGGAAAATTTAATCCTTTCACTTCTAATTGCTCTAAAGATCTATTTCTAAAAGAAGTACCTGCTAGTACGGTCAAATTATGCTTTCCGAAATCATCATTATAGGTCAATGTATTATCCCATGTTTGTTCCGAAAAAGTTTGGTTTTTCTTCACTAGCTCTGCATTTTCCCTAAAGGCAGTGCCAATACCATAGAAGTACGGAAGTCTAACCTCTCTAGTTTCTAAAGCCTCAAAATTGTGTGAATAGGCTGTTCTTAAGCTCAGCTTATCTGGAATTAATTGATATTCTAAATTAAAATTTACTAAGTTATTTCTAATTTTATCTCTGTATTCTGAATTTTCTAGTAGTGGAAAAGGATTCTGTGGTTGTCTATATCCTAAATCCTGAGCATTTGCATAGGGCTTTGGATACGCCTCTGTTTTTGATTCATCTAAAACTGGCATTATTGGCACAGCAAAATATGCTGAACTAAATGCTGCATTTTCAGGACGATATGTTGTAGAATTGCTGAAAATAGTAGAAACACCAGCCTTCAATCGGTCACTTATATCGACACCAACCTTTGCGCGAATATTAAAACGCTCATAATCGTTTTTCATTTTTAATATGCCCTCTTGCTCAAACTGGCTAATTCCTAAAGAATATGTAACACTTTCTGTACCTCCAGTAACTCCAAGACTATGATTTTGTATCAATGCATGTCTCAATATTAAATCATACCAATCTGTATTGACATCTGGTACATTAGGATTTATTCTGCTACGGCCATAACGTTGCATTGCATTATCAATATAGCTCGCTTCTGCAGCAGAACCAGATTCTCTAGCCAATGTAGAAAACTGCTCAGCATTTGAAAGTTTTACCAAATTTTGAGCAATTTGAACTCCTTGGTAACCACTATACGTGATTTGTGCTTTCTGATTTACTTTACCTGATTTTGTTTCGATTAAAACAACCCCATTAGCAGCCCTTACTCCGTATATTGCCGAAGCGGATGCATCTTTAAGAACTGAAATTGTTTCAATGTCCTCGTTATTTAAAAAACCAATATCATCATAAAAAGTACCATCTACTACATATAGCGGATTAGAAGCCCCATCACCAGTATAGGAACCCAAACCACGAACTCTAATGGTTGGCGCACTTCCAGGCGCTCCATTACTTACTACTTGTAGCCCCGCCACTTTACCTTGTAACGATTGCATTGGAGCTCCTGAAGGAGTCCTAGCAATATCTTCAGAGCTTACCGTAGTAATAGATCCTGTTAAATCAGATTTTTTTTGAGTTCCATACCCTACTACAACAATTTCATCTAGTGCTTGCGCATCTTCTTGCAATGAAATAGCAAGGGTAATTTGGTTGTTTACAGCAACTTCTTTTGCCATGTATCCGATAAAACTTATGACCAAAACACCATCAGCAGAAACATTATCTAAAGTAAAATTACCATCAAAATCTGTTTGAGTTCCAGTAGAGGTACCCTTTAAAACTACCGATGCTCCTGGCAAGGGTATATTATCACTATCTGTTACTGTTCCTGATACAGCAGAAGCCTGACTGTATAAGAGCGATTGAAACAGCAAAAACGAAATCGTCAATAGTACATTGCTTATTTTCATAGTTCTTAATTAATTGAGTTAGAGTAGCTAAATTAGGCAACCAGCCTTGTTGTAGTGTTTGTTTGCAGATACATAATAACTACATCAAACTATAATATAGCGTTAGACGCAGTGTTTACAGGCTATTTGCAGTAGTGTAAAGAGATGCTCAAGTTAAAATTTTAACATTGTGATGTAGTAATGATGTATCCTAAAAAATATAAATAAGCCATATTTAAGAGCTTATTCTAGTATTTGCAAATTAAAATACCTGTAAAATTGAAGTATTGACAATTTTTGCTCGTTGAATTTGTAATTTATTAATGAAAACTTAAAATGTTATTAAAAAGCTAGAGAGGTATTCTGATGTATCTATTTGTAGCTTTTTTCTTAATCGATACCTGTGTATTTCTACACCACGGAGTGATATCCCCATTAAAGGAGCAATCTCTTTAGAAGACAGGTTCATTTTTAAATAGGCGCAGAGTTTTAAATCTTTAGGCGTAAGTTTTGGAAACTCTTTTAAGAGGCGCTCAAAGAAGTCTTCATGCAGCTCTTTAAAGTTAACTTCAAAACGCTTCCAATCTTCGGAGTCGTTTACAGATTTATCTAACTTTTTTATAAACGAACCATAGCGAGATGAACTCGGAAATTTATCCCTATTCATTACGACCATATTCTTTAATTCTAAAATAACCTCATTCTTCTTTGCAATATTTAAGGTCGTACTCGTTAATTCTTGCTGCTTCAGTTTTATTTCTTTAGCGAGTTTTTCTTTCTCTAGATTTGCCAAGTGTTCCTCTTGTTTACGATCCATTTGTGCTTCAAAAACCTGCTGTTTTCTAGCTAATTTTTTTCGATTATAGAGGCGTACTAAAAAGATGAATAATATAAAAATTAAACCATAAACTACCTTACTGACTACGGATAGATACCAAGGTGATGCAATCGCAAAAGAAAACATTCTAGGTTCCGAAAATTTACCATCTATACTTACAGTAGCAATACTTACCGTATAAGCTCCATGCGGTAAATTCTGAAAATTAACTGTTCCGTTTGCTACATAACTAGATTGCTCTTTTGCCCCAGATAATTCGTAGAAATACCTTGGTTTCGTTAAATTAGGAGAAGCCACTTGAAAGCTGATACTTTGAGAATCTTTATAATCTATCTGAAACGTTTCATTTAACAAAGAGAAACGCTTTTCTTCATCTTTAAAATAACTAAGCTGTGGTTTGGGTACTACAAAATCATCCAAGTATTTGTGAAGCTTGGTTAAGTTAATCTTAGCAAAACCATCATTAAGCGTTAGCATAAAGATAGAATCATTAAACTTTACCACATTCTCTGCATCAGGAACCAAACGCTTTTTTAAGACATTCTCTGCAATAGAAAGACTTTTGTCTCTTAGATTCGTGTAGACAATCTCTTTGCTATTTTCATTGTCTATAAACCAAAAGTAGTCCCCATCATTATAAATAAGCACGTTATCCTTGTATTTAGCAAAATCTTCAAAAATTTCAATTTTATTTAAAATTGCATTGTAGGTATACCAAACTCCGTCAGCATATAAAACTATCCTATTTTTTACATTGAAGACCTTAACATTATAATTATTAGGTATGGCATCATGGTTAAATTCCTGAATTTCCGCTACCTGATCTAAAGTGCTATTTAATCGCAATCTAAAAAAGCCTTTGTAAGGATGCGCTACCCAAATTATATCTTCAGATTCAAAGCAGAGTTGTTTTACTGGAAATTGTATTCCAGAAATCGGCTGAACACTCCAAGAACCTTCAGGATTTTTTAAGAATTTAGATACCCCAATATAAGTCCCTTGAAAATAACTATTTTCTTGCTCAGGTACTTTTACAATTTGGTACCCACCAGAAACTGAAGAAACTTTCTCTAACGTATTTTTAGTTACTTTGAAAGTACCTGTATTATGACCTGCAAACAGCTCACCATCAATAACTTTTAAATCCCACACATGACCTTGAGAATTTTCTACAAATTGTAAAACATCGTTCTCGAAATAATAAATACCCGTATTGCTCCCTAAATAAAGGATACCATTAGCAAAAGCAATATCATAGGTAGTGCCTACGGCTCCAGAAAAATCGGTATAATAGGTAATCGGTGCATTGGTCTGTATCCGATCTATCCCATTATCTAAACCAAGCCAAAGCTGGTTGTCATAATGAAAGATAGATAATACTGTATTGTTTTGTAGTCCTGTTTCTCTATCAAGATTAATAAAAGTATTTTGAGTATTATCATAGAGATAAACTCCCTTTTTTATAGTCCCGAATGCAATTTTATTGTTAGGATAAGGGACTATCTCATTAAGTTGATGTTTCTTTAATTCTTTATTTATGTCATTATCCCACTCCTCTAACTCACCATTCTCAAAGACATAACATCCATTTAGTTTTGTACCAATAAATAGTTTGTTATCTACTATAGCCGTGGCTATTATCGTTTTTCCTAAAAGTGCCTCGAAATGATCGAGCGCACTAAATTTATCTCCTTGGAACTTATACATTCCCGTATCGCCACCCGCGATATATAATTCATTGTTATAGGCGACCAAGTCTGATACTACACCAGCTACATCAATGACCTTAATTTTATCATCTTCGTAGACATAAACGGTAGAGAATGACCGAAAAACAATGGCATCTTTAAATGCGATTATCTGCCAGAATTCTTCATTAGTAAATGTATAATTTTTAATTAAATGCGTTAGAGAAGTATAGTCCAAGAGACCGTATTCATTTTTCTGCCAATAACCAAACTCTTCATACGAACCTGTGAATATTTTATCTCCAATAACTCTTACTGCTCTTATAATAGTATTGTTAGGTAATTTATTTAAGACCCACTCTTCTCCATTATAACTTAACAACCCTTTATTATTTGCAGCGTATAAAGCACCTGAACTATCTACAGCTACGTCCCAGTTTTGACTAGCGGCTTTATAATCAAATATTTTATAATTATAAATTGGGGGCAATACTTTCTGTCCAAAAACTGAATTTGAAAGAAAAAAAAGGAATAATATAATGCCGTAATAAAACTTCATTGTGCACTTAAATTATTTATTGGTAGCAAAAAAAATGGAGCTATTTCTTTTATACACCCTAAGGTTAGCACGAAAATACTAAATATATAAAATAAAAAAGGCGCTAAAAATTAATTAGCGCCTTTAGTTCAATCAGTTTTTATAGGTTATTCAAATCCAAATTCTTTAATACCTTCATGACTTATTTTAATAGCCTCTAAGGGCTTCATCCCATCAAAGGTCATATCTTGTTCTACCATGTAATATTCCATACCAGAAAGGTCCTTTTGCGCTAAAATTTTAGCGAAATCTATCGTTCCTGTTCCTACCGGTGCAAACCTACCTTGCTCATCCATATCTTTTACATGCCAGATTTTGAACCGACCTGGGTATTTTTCAAAATAAGCAATAGGATCTGCTCCTGCCTTGGTAACCCAAAAAAGATCCATTTGAAAGTTTACAAATTTAGGATCTGTATGTTCCAACAAATAATCAATAGGTACAATCCCATCCGCATCTTTCTTAAATTCAAAATCGTGGTTATGATATAATAACTTCAACCCGGCATTGTGCGCTTTTTCTCCCAATGCATTTATAATTTCGGTAAGGTTTTTAATACCACCAGACATACTCATAGTACTAGTAGCATCATCATAATGAAACAATCCCATTGGCGGAATTGGCACAACAAAATATTCAAATCCTGCCGCTTTTACATCAGCCATCATTTCAGCTGCATTTTCTAATGTCACTGAACTATGATGAGAACTTATAGGGGTAAGCTCCAAACTATCTAATAAAGTTTTAAAAGCTACAGGAGTCATGTTATAAAATTTACCCTCCTCGTATCCGGCAGCTTCAATATTCTTATACCCGGCATCTGATACTGCTTCTAATGTCGCTTTTGCATCCGTACCCATATCATCTCTGACGGTATATAAGGCTAAACCCCCAAAATTAGTTTCTTCAATAATTTCTGGGGCACTTTCAGGAGTTTCTGCTTTTTTTTCTTCCTTACAAGAAGCGCAAAACAAAGCTAAGGCTAAGAAAACCGTGTAGCATGTTATTTTTTTCATGATTTAAATTTTGAGTTTATTTTTGAGTCAATAAACTAAGATAATTTATTATCAAGAGAATACGGTTGAATGTTTCTAATAATCCTGATTTAAATCTACTACAACGATTGATTAAGAGTATATCTACTTTTAAAGAGAATGCTGTTTAAAAATTGTAGATTAATCCTAATTGATAAGACCCTGCTCCAGTTTTAAGACTAATATCAAAATGCTCTTGAGCATAGGGAGTTGTGAACAAATAGGCACTACTAACGCCAACTACCGCCCCAGCCAACACATCCCAACCATCATGTGCTTGCGCATTAATACGACTGTACCCTGTAAAACCTGCTAATGCATACGCCGGAATACCATATTTCCAACCATAACGCTTTTGAATAAATGCAGCGCTTTGAAAAGTGGTTGATGTATGACCAGAAGGAAAAGCTCTTTCTCCATTACCATAAGGTCTATCCTTATTTAAAGCATATTTAAGCCCAATAGTAACCCCCTGATTTAATAATGCTCCTTTAGTAAATTGCCAAGTACCTTCATAATCTTTAGCAATTAATGAACCCGTTAAAGCCATTACTGGTAAAGAAAATAATAAAATATCGCCAGAAGTTTCAATGGCTTTATCCTGTGCAATTAAAGGCTGGCAGCCTAATAGTAGTAAACCAAATACTAGTAAATTACTTGAAAGTTTTAGCTTTAGTATCAAAATAAAATTTTTCATATAAATTTGACATAAAAAACAGGTAAGCATTGATTTTTAAAACACACCTGATTTACTTTTTCATCAAAAGTAATTTTCAATTCTAAAGAGAATTTAAAGATTACAACATTTCATTATCTGATACTATTTTATGAAGGCACTAAAACTGAAAGAGCTTTTTCTATAACCGTAATCTTGATACTGTCCTTTTCTAGCTTATGAAATTCCCCATCTATCTGAGATTCTAAAAAAGATTGATCATTTCTTGACAATTCCAACGCTTTAACTTGATAGTTTTTAGCCTCATTAAGCCAATTAATCTTACCTATTAAAACAAGAATACCAAGCCAAAATATTTTTAATCTATTAATCTTAGAAATAATTAACACATCTAATAAACCATCTTGTAAAGATGCTTTAGGCGTAAGACTCAGGTGATAACCCATTTCATTAGAATTTGAGATTAGAATAATAAAAGGATTAATGATCCGGATTTCATTATTAAAACTTATCTCTATAGTTTCTTGATGCTCAATTTTCTTAATTGAAGTAAGGCAAGCATACACATAACCTAGAAAGGACCTCTTTTTTTTAGATTCATAATGTTTTATAACCTCAGCATCAAAACCAACACCTGTATTACTAAAAAAGAAACGATTATTAATCTTACCAACGTCCATTTTAATAGTCCGATTACTCCTAATAACAGCCAATGCCTTCCGCAAGTTTTTAGGGATTTTAAGGTTAGAAGCCAATCCGTTTCCTGAACCTATGGGAATTATTCCTAAAGGAATAGCTATACCTACCAAACAAGATGCTACCTCGTTTATAGTACCATCTCCGCCACAAGCTACAATAATAGCTGCTTTCTCCTCAATAGACTCTTTTGTTAATTGAATGGCATGCTTCTTATATTCTGAATACTTTACCGTTATTTGATGTACACTACCAATAAAATAGCTTTCTAAAAAGGCTTTACTCAAGGACGATGATCCATGACCTGCAATAGGATTTACTATGAAATGTATTTGTATCACTTTGCTAAATTTGAAAGTTTAAGTCCTCCATTATGATACAGATAATCTGCCACTTGATAATTAGAAATTGATGTTTGCAAAACTTGATCATCCATCGGTAATTCCTTTAAACTATTATCAGCGGAATTCCAGTCATAGAGATTTGCGGTATGACCATCCCCTAAAATAAGAACTTTGTTATCTTTTAAATACCCTAATTTTCTATAGTTACCTATAAGCGCTCGCTCGTCTTCAGGTTTCATTTTAAGAATATTTTGCCCAAAGAGATTCGTTTTATAATCCCAATTAAGGGTAGCAAATAGCGTAGGAAAAACATCAATCTGAGAACACAACTTATCAATTTTAGCATTTGGCATATTCGGCAGGTTATAGATTAATGCCGGAATATGATAATTTCTCACATCTAACTCCCAACGTCCGGCACTACTTGCACAATGATCACTCATAATTACAAATACAGTATGTTTAAACCAAGGTTTAGTTCTTGCTGTTTTTAAAAATTCTCCTATAGCATAATCAGTATATTTTACGGCACCATTTCGTCCTGTTCCAGATGGAATATCAATTTTTCCTTCTGGGTATGTAAATGGTTTATGATTAGAAGTGGTCATTACAAAATCGAAAAAAGGTTTTCCTGTTGTAAAGGCCTTATCTGCTTCTTTTAATACCTTATTATAAATATCTTCATCACAAACACCCCAAGCGTTTTCAAAAGTCACTTCATCATCTTCTATATTTGTTCTGGTCGTTCTGATACTTTTATCTAAGAGAAAACCTCTCCCTCTATCTACAATATTAAAACCATTACCTCCGAAGTAAGTATTCATATTATCAAAATACCCATCTCCTCCGTAGAAAAAGAAACGTTCATACCCTTGTGATTTAAATACTTCGCCGATAGTGAAAAGCTCGGTGTTATTTTTTCGTTTTACAATGCTTCGTCCTGGAGTAGGCGGAATAGATAAAGTAATTGCTTCCATACCACGAACTGTTCTGGTACCTGTAGCGAATAAATTACTAAAAAACAGACTCTGATTAGCCAAAGCATCTAAGGTGGGAGTAATATTTTCATCATTCCCTAATGTACTTAAAAACTTACCGCTTAAACTTTCAATACAAATGAAAATAACATTGGGTTTTATCTGGCTTTGTGTACTATCAGCGTTTTTTACTGTTCTAAAGATTCCTTTTTTTGATGGAAAAAATGCCATTTCTTCGTGTTTCGTAAAATTTTCATTTACTTCGGAAAATGCTTTTTGAATAGGAATAGTATCATAAAATTCTGAATAGGCTAATTCATTATTTTGAAAGGCAGAGAAAAAAGAATAAATCCCCGCTTTAGACAGTTCATTGTTATACCTATTTTTAGACCAATCTGCTTGATCACTACGCATAAAAAAAGTAGCAATTACCACAATGACAGCCCAAGGAAGCATTGCTGTTAATTTAAATTTAATACTAGTTTCACTTGTAAACACCCGCTTAAACGCACCTAGTTTAATGACTAAGTAAATGGTCCCTGCTACCAAAATTAACATAGAACCAATTAAGATTGGTAATGGGTATGACTCGTTGATATTTTTAAAAACCTCATAGGTATAAATAAGATAATCTACAGCTATGAAATTGTATCTACGTTGAAATTCTTCCCAAAAAGTAAACTCCCCAAAAAAAGAAAAGTAACTAACAAGAATACCTAAGAAAAAACCAAAATAGGTTATGATTTTATCCACTAAAGATCCATTCCATTTTACAGGAAAAAGCACTAAATAAATAAGGTAAGGTATTGCCAAAAAAGAAACCGTAACCAAATCAAAAAGAAACCCGACTGCAAAAGTTCTTAGCAGACTCAATACATCTTGATCTACTTCTGTGAAACTCCAAATTAGAAAACTAACTCTAACCACAAAGGAACATGTAAGAAAAAAAATAATAAATACTTTTAGAAGCGTAAACCGTTCCGGAAACAATTTTGATACCATTTGAAATAATTTTGATCAAATGTAAAATCAGAATCTAAAGAAATTTTAAAGTTTAAAATTCTAAATGTGCATTTTTTCGGTGTGCAATAAAAATTAAAAAAACCATAACAACCATAGCTACCACTGAAGCCGATAGTGTTCCTAAATCTAGCCCACCTTTTAATACTGGTTTGGTTAAAAAATCTCCGAAGGTTGCCCCAAAGGGTCTGGTAAATACAAAAGCAATCCAGAAGAGCAGAATTTGATTAATTTTTGTAAAATAATGCACTAGAACCACTAGAATAATAATGCTCGCTGTTACCATTGCTCCAATTAAATAGCTAAAACCAATTACATCACTTAAATAATCACCAAAGGCAGTGCCTAAACTATTAGAAAACAATATAGCCACCCAGTAATACAATTCTTTAGTACGCGCTACAATTGGGAATACCGCTAAGTTTCCAAATTTTCTATACCAAGCATAAAGCGTTAGTACTAACCCTGAAAACAGCAATAAACTTCCCCACGTATACCCTAAATGCAAACTACGATCTAAGAAATCAGATATTTCAGTACCTAATGTAGTCGTTGCTATGATTACCAACCAAAAATAAATAGGATTATATTTTTTTTGCAGGAGCTGGACCACCAATACTAAAATAAAAAAAGCAAGTGTAATTAAAATTCCAACAGAATATCCTAAACCTAAGGTTTGCGCCAAAAAATCTCCTAAAGTTTCGCCTAGGGTTGTGGCACAAATTTTCATCAACCAGAAAAGCAAGGTAACTTTTGCTACTTTATTCAATTCTTTCATATCTTATCTACTATTAAATTTTATATTTAAGTCCTAATCTAAATATTTGAGTCTCGAAATAGTTTTGATATACTGCCGAAAAATCATTCTCTATAATACGTTGTTGAATACCAAATCGATTAAAAATATCGCTTGCTGAAAAAGTTAAAGTGCCTTTTTTATTCCAAAGACTCTTTTTGATTCCTAAATCTACAGACGAGCGTGCTAATTCTTCTCCTTGCGGAATATTTCTCTTAGAATAATAAACACCTATTAATTGGATGGCATAATCTTTAGGAAGACTAATATCTGTATTGATTTTAAGGTCCCAAGCATTTGCTGTTGATTTTTTAATTTGAAAAGTACGCTCATAAGGAAAATACAATTGACCCTGATAAGCATCAACAGCATTAGCATACCAATTAAATGTTGAAGACACCTTCCAATTACTCGTAAGGTCTTGGCTCGCCAACAATTCTACCCCCGTATTTGTAGCACTTCCTGTATTTTGATAGATTTTATTGACAATAGCATACGAAGGATTTGAGTCGTCTATACTATAAATGCGCATATATTGGTCTTTTATCATTTTATGATAAAGAGCCGTAAATAAAGAACCAGTATGCCATGAATATTTATGAGCAATTTCTATGGCATCTGTAAACTGCGGTCGCAAATATGGATTACCAACTTTCAGCAATTCTGGGTCATCATATTTAGGAAAAATACGAAGTTCTGGCTCGCCAGGACGATCTATTCTGCGGTTATAAAAAGCTGAAATTTTATTAGCACTATTAACTTTATAGGTAAAACGCACACTAGGGAATAATTCAAAATAATCGTAGGAGTCATTATTCGGATAATATTGATTTATGGGATCTAAATCATAAAAAACATTAGTTTGCTCCGCCCTTAGTCCAGCTTCAACATCATAACTATCTTGCTCTAGAAGATAATTTGCATAACCCGCATAGAGGTTCTCTCCCCAATCAGAAAAAGTACCTAAGCCTGGATAAATAATAGATTCATTTCCTGGTGTAATTGTATAGTCTACTGGCAACTTACGGATACGCATTTTTGCACCGAATTCCACGCGACCAGAAGCTAGTGGTTTTACATAATCTGCGGCGATGCTCGTAGTATTTTCAATAGCCTTAATATTTGTTTTATCTTGACCAACACGTACTTCAGAACTATCGTTCAAAGAATAAGTTTCATCTTCTAGCCCTTGAGTATATTGTGCATTGGCCGATAGTGTATGTCCTATTTCCTTAAACTTATGACGGTAACTTACCGCTGCATTAATATATCTTGTAACTTCTTCTTCTCGCCACGTATAAAAACGATTCCTGATATTATTTTCCAAGTTTATGTAAGCCACCTGCGCTGTATCTATATGCTTTTCACGATCATATAATCCAGAAAAAGTAAAACTATTATTAGCATCCAAATCATAGTCAATTCCGCCATTTATTATAGATCGAAATTGCTTTCTATTTTCGGGAACTTGTGAAACAATGGTACTTCCATCATCGTAATATCGTGTTGTAAATTCATTATTAGGCAAGGCTTCCTGAAGAATAAATTCTGATTGAAAAAAGTAATTAATCTTATCTTTTTTATAATTTAAATTGATACTAGGGATTAATTTAGGATTGGCCGAAAAACTCCCCAAAGCTGTATTGGTATCTTCTTGTCTTTTACCCAAAGCACCTAATCCAAAAGAGAGCCCAACATCTCCATTTAAGCCCGTTTGTTTTTCTTTTTTATAAATAATATTTACAATTCCTGCAAAACCGTTAGCATCATATTTTGCCGATGGGTTATTGACAATCTCAATTCTTTCAATATTAGAGGCTGGAATATTAGCCAAGCCCTTCTGGTTCCCAAAACCCGTTAAACTGCTTTGTTTGCCATCTATTAATATAATAGCTTTGTCACTACCCCGCAAAACCACTTTACCTTCTTGATCAAAGGTTACCCCTGGCAATGATTTCATAGCATCTAAAACTGAACCTCCAGATTGAGCAATATTGTCTTCTATACGAAATGATTTCTTATTTAAATCTGAATTAATTGTTGCTTGCTTACCAATTACCTCTATTTCATTTAAAGCTTCTGCAGAAGGTTCAAGTGCAATCTTACCCAAATTGAACACGGTATTTAAACCTCCCGCGATAAGGTTTTGCTCTTTTGTAGTATATCCTATAAATGAAAAGGAGAGTTTATATTTTCCGAGTGGCAAATCTACGAATAGAAAGCGGCCTTCTTCATTTGTAATAGCTCCCGTAACTATGTTATTATCTTCAAGATGACGAAGAGTTACATTCGCAAATGCTAAAGTAGCTATGGTTTCCGCATCAATTAATTGCCCAGATACAGTTATTTTATTTTGAGCTTGAGCATTTAAAAGTGTAAAAAAAGTAATAAGAAATAGAATCTTTAGATGTATCATAAAAATAGCTTCGTAATGTATAATCACGAAAATACAATCCAATCCTTAAGAGAATTTAAAGCTAGGACTAATTCTTCATCTTTCTTAAAACGCACACCTAACCTATCAAAAAAACTAAATAAAATAGACTACGGAAAGGACACTACAAAATGATGCCTATTTTTCTCAAAGTGATACTGTACTTTTAAACCATACAGGTCACAAATCTTTTTTACTATGGCAAGGCCAAGTCCTGTAGATTTTTTATGTTCTGACTCTTTATAAAACCGATCAAATAGTTTTTCTGGATGTAAAACTGCGTTTTCACCATAATTAGAGACGATAAACGTTTTATGGATAAACACGACATGAACAGCTTCATTTGTAGTGCTGTATTTTAATGCATTCGATAAAAGATTATCACACAACACATCTGCTAAATAAGGGTCCATTTGAACAAATACCGCAGCATCATCTTCGATATTAATTTCTAAAGGAAATAATTCTGAAAAATTTTCTATTCGTTGCTTGACAATATCATTAAAACTTAACTCCTCAGCGTTTAAAAATTGCCGATTCTCAATCTTTGTTAATAAGGTTAACCCTTTGTTTAATTGCGTAAGCCTTTGAATATCTTTCTGAATGGAATTTAGATGCTCAAATTGAAGGTTATTAAGATTATCACTGTTAATGATGTTTTCAATTTTCGCTTTAATTATTGCTAATGGCGTTTGTATTTCATGAGAAACATCTTCCGTATACTGCTTTAAGTTTTTATAATCAGTCCTTACTTTTTGCGTTAGTGTCGTTATTTCATAATTTAAATCTGTGAACTCCAAAATATCACTTTTAATTAATGCTATGGGAGTTTCTGATGTCACGGAGAAATTTTTCATTTGCGCCAAATTCATAAAAAAAGGGGCCCATAGTTTTCTATTTCCTGCTTTGTTTAGATAAAATAGAAAAACAAAAACAAATAAAATAATCACCAAATAAGATAATATCACAGCGATTAAAATATCACGAGATTCTACGACTAATGTTCTTACGGTAATCTGGTAATTTTCTCCATTTATAATAGAGTAAATTGTTAATTCTCGAAATTCTTCAATTTCATTTTGAGAAGGGTCAAAAATTAAAGTGTCCTTCAACCGTTCAACTCTTTTTTCTATACCCTTTTTAACTTCTACAACAGGAGGCAATTGGTAGATTGGGTTATTACTTTTAATAACACTTTCTATCCGCGCTTCCGTTGAGCGTAATTCTTCTTCTACCTCATCTGTTAAAAGTTTATGCACATAAAAATAAAGCACAATGGTACTAAGCATCATTAAACTAAGACTTATCAATAGAAAAGTCTTAGAAGTTTTTTGAAGCAGACTTACACCTTTACTACTTTCCTTCATAAGTTATTCCTCCATAAATTTATAACCACTACCATATGCTGTTTTAATATACTTTGCACCTACTTCTGTTAATTTCTTACGCAGGTTATTAATATGAACATATATAAAATCATAATTATCTATCAAATCACTATGATCTCCCCATAGGTGTTCTGCAATAATTTCTTTGGAAAGTACTCTGTTTTTATTAGTAATAAAGAATAAGATTAAATCATACTCTTTTCGAGTTAATATTAGTGCTCTACCTTCAACAAATACCGTCTTAGCTCTAGTGTCTACAGAAATTTCATTAAATTCAATAGTTTCTGTGCCTCCAAATTTGCCTCTACGTAAGATTGCTTTTATTCGAGAATTTAATTCTGCTAAATGAAAAGGTTTGATTAAATAATCATCTGCTCCTAAATCTAGTCCTTCTAATTTATCATCCAAAGAACTATTTGCAGAAATAATAA
This sequence comes from Cellulophaga algicola DSM 14237, assembly GCF_000186265.1. Lineage (NCBI taxonomy): Bacteria > Pseudomonadati > Bacteroidota > Flavobacteriia > Flavobacteriales > Flavobacteriaceae > Paracellulophaga > Paracellulophaga algicola. The sequence continues at coordinate 2,047,561 of NC_014934.1, read as the reverse complement.
TTGTTGCCGTATTTCTATCTTGTTGTTTAAGCACCTTTAACACTTCTAGCCCACTACCTGTAACTAGGTTTATATCTAGTATTACAATATCATATTCATATACATCTAATTTATACAACGCTTCTTCATGATCAGAGGCTGTTTCGCAAACATTACCATCTTGAGAGAGGTATGTTGCCATAGATTTCTGAAGCTCAATCTCGTCTTCTGCTATTAAGATTTTCATTCGATTAATTTTAGCAAATCAAAATTTACTGGTGATATAGTATTCAAAGTTATTCATTTAATTAACTTAAAATAAAACAAATTGGGAGCAAATGATCAAAGATAATATTCACAGAAAGGTTAAATAGTAAATTTTAATGATGGAAATGACATCTGAATGCTAAACAAATTCAATATTATAAAGTCAACATCTTAAAACTAAAAAAGCCTTTACATTTCTGTAAAGGCTTTCTGTCGCTCTGCTCCCCCTCTTGGGCTCGAACCAAGGACCCTCTGATTAACAGTCAGATGCTCTAACCAGCTGAGCTAAGGAGGAGTGTACTCTACGCGTTAGCGGCTGCAAATATAAATGTTTTTTCAAACTAGCCAAGCAAAAAAAAAATAATTTTTAATTTTTTTTTTAATTGCCCTAAAATATTATAAAAATCGTTTGATAATATTCCAAATATCGTTGCCAAAAATAATAGCCATTAAGCCCATAATTATCACAAAACCAATTATTTGGCCTCGCTCTAAAGTTTTTTCACTCGGTGCTCTCCCTGAAATCATCTCATAAAGTAAAAACATTACGTGTCCGCCGTCTAAAGCTGGTATTGGCACTAAATTAACAAAAGCCAACCAAACTGAGAACATTGCCGTAAAATTCCAAAAGAACATCCAGTTCCATTTTGGAGGCATCATTTCTACAATACCTATAGGACCTTTAACAGATTTATAAGCCTCTGTCTTAGGCTTAAAAAGAATTTTAAACTGTTTAATTTGCTTGGTCAACACATTAATGGTTTCATTAAAACCTGCAGGTATTGCCGCAAACACACTATATTCATCTGTGACTATTAAATCATCTGAATTTAAGTAAACACCAATAATTCCTTCTTCTGGTACCACTAAGTTTAAGCTTTCGGTTTGACTACCTCTTTTTACCAACAATGTTAGTGGTTTGCCTTTAGAATCTTTAATTGCGTTAGTAAAATCATTCCAATACTCACTAGGGCTATTGTTAACCGATATAATTTGATCTCCTGATACAATTCCTGCCTTTGCAGCAATGGAGTTAGGTACAACGCTATCTATAAGTGCTTTTTGTCTATAGGACAAAAACCCTCTCCCTTGAGTAGATAAAATTTGCTTAATCCCTTCGTCTGGAACTGGGAAAGTAACTTTCTCCCCATTTCTTTCTACTGTAATCTCGTCTCCTAATAAAATATCTAGCGTGGCATCTGTGAATTTTTTGGATTTCTCGCCATCAATAGCTAAAATTTTATCTCCAGTTTTTAATCCAATACCTTCTCCAATAGAATCTACCAAAATTCCATATTTTAAACTATCCGCAGGAATATAACTATCCCCATTCGTTACAATAAGGGCAGTATAAATGATCCAAGCAAGAAAGAAGTTAACGGTTACACCGCCTAACATAATAATTAAACGTTGCCAAGCTGGTTTAGAACGAAACTCCCACGGCTGCGGTTCTTTTGCCATTTGTTCCGTATCCATGCTTTCATCTATCATGCCAGCCATTTTTACGTAACCACCTAATGGCAACCACCCAATACCGTATTCTGTATCCCCTATTTTCTTTTTAAATAATGAAAATTTGACATCAAAGAATAAATAGAATTTCTCTACTTTAACTTTAAAATATTTCGCGGTAAGAAAATGCCCTAATTCGTGTAAAATAACAAGAATTGATATTATTAAAATAAAGGTAAGTATCTGTGTAACTACGCCCATCTAGTGCTAAATTTAACTTTTTGAGCGGCAAAAGTAAGCTTTTACAAGGTGTAAAAAAAGTAAACTATATTCCGACAATTTTTTTTAAGAAATATTTAGCAGCAAACTTTTAATATGGATTAGAAAGGCTTCTAAAGCCTTAGTACCTTTACATAAAAAAAATGCGGTCTTTTTTTGCAAAATATAAATTATTCGGAATTGTTTTTCTCTCTTTATCTGCGGTTATAATGTATTTGTTTTATAATGCATTACAACCACAAAAAACACTTCCTATATACCAACCCGCAGATTTTAATCCAGAACTGGTAGACCCCTCATTACTACATGTAAAAAAGTACCATACGATTGCCGATTTTTCTCTAACCAATCAAAACGGAGAACTAGTTACCAATGATACGTACAAAGACAAAATTTATATAGCTGATTTTATTTTTACTACGTGCCCAAATATTTGCCCAGTTATGACTGACAATATGGGTCTCATCCAAAAAGAAATTTTAAATGATGCTGACGTAATGTTACTTTCTCACTCCGTAACTCCAGAGATTGATTCTGTTGCTCAATTAAAGGCTTACGCAATTAAAAAAGGTGTACTAGATAGAAAATGGAATTTAGTTACAGGTGATAAAAAACAGATTTATGAATTGGCCAGAAAATCCTACATGGCTGTAAAAACTGTTGGAGATGGCGGACCATATGATATGATACATACGGAAAACTTTATGTTAGTTGATAAAGAACGTAGAATTAGGGGTACATACGATGGCACTAATCCCGAGGAAATAGTAAAGCTTTTAGAAGATTTAAAAATTTTAAAAGATTCCTATAAGGACAAATAGACTTGAAATTTTAAAAAAGGACTATTTTATGATTTTAAACCACTCTATTTTATTGATTTTCCCTTACTTTTGCTCTTAATTAAAATCAATCTAAATAAAAATTGATCAAAACGGTAGCACAATTAAAACGAGGAGAACAAGGCATCATTAAAGAATTTGCCGAAGATATCTTACCAATTAAACTATTAGAACTAGGCTGTTTGCCAGGAAACGTAGTGGAATTAGTACAGGTTGCCCCTTTAAAAGATCCTATATATATTAATGTAAATGGATCTCATATTGCTATCCGTAGAGCAATGGCTCAGCTTATAGAAATAGAAATAATTGATAATACTACCTTTTTATAATGAGCAAACAGATTAAGGTAGCACTAATAGGAAATCCTAATACAGGAAAAACATCAGTATTTAATCAGCTAACAGGATTAAACCAAAAAGTAGGTAACTACCCTGGAATTACTGTTGAAAAAAAAGAAGGTGTTTGTAAACTACCTCGTGGGGTAAAAGCACATATTATAGATTTACCCGGCACCTATAGTTTAAACACAACTTCCCTTGATGAAAGTGTTGCGGTAGAATTACTACTGAATAAGAACGATAAAGATTTTCCAGATGTTGCAGTTGTTATAGCAGACGTTGAAAATTTGAAGCGGAATCTATTATTATTCACACAGATAAAAGATTTAAAAATTCCGGCTATTCTGGTTATCAACATGGCCGATAGAATGTCTAGAAAAGGAATTACGTTAAACATTCCCTTACTCGAAGAAAAATTAAATACTAAGATAGCTTTAGTTAGTACACGAAAAAATATTGGTATTGATCACTTAAAAGATCTTATTACCGATTATAAAAGTCTTTCTATTGCACCTAATATTGATGCAACTGTAATAGCTCCAGAATATTTTGATCGCTTACGCAGTGCGTTTCCTAAAGAAGATATTTATAAGTTATGGCTTGTGATTACGCAAGACGTAAATTTTATGCCTATTGAAAAAACACTTTTTCAAAATGCAGCTTCTTTTGTTACCAAATCTAAACCTGAACTAAAGCGATTACAACAAAAAGAGACTATTTTAAGGTATCAATTTATAAATGGCATCCTAAAACAAGCACACAGCATAGACTTAAATGCTGCGAAAGGACTTAGAGCTGGCTTAGACAAAATACTTACACATAAAATATTAGGGTATGTAATATTCTTTTTAATATTACTTACTATTTTTCAAGCAATTTATGTTTGGAGTGCCTATCCTATGGAGTTTATAGAAAGCTCTTTTGCTAGTGCTAGTGAATGGGTTAAAAATTCATTACCGCCTGGAGTATTTACAGATTTAATAGCAGAGGGTATTTTGGCAGGTATTGGTGGTATCGTTATTTTTATTCCACAAATTGCCTTTCTGTTTTTATTTATAGCACTTTTAGAAGAAACTGGCTACATGAGTCGGGTTGTATTTTTAATGGACAAGTTAATGCGCCCTTTTGGCTTAAGTGGTAAAAGTATTGTTCCTCTTATTTCTGGTACTGCATGCGCTATTCCTGCAATTATGGCAACCAGAACCATTGAGAATTGGAAAGAACGCTTAATTACCATTCTTGTTACTCCGTTTACAACATGCTCTGCAAGACTACCCGTGTATTTAATCATCATTACACTTGTTATTCCAGATGGTAGCTTTTTTGGATTAAGCTATCAGGCATTAACTTTAATGTTATTGTACTTATTAGGGTTCTTTACTGCCATTTTTTCGGCAATGATTTTGAATAAAATATTAAAAATTAAAAGCAAATCGTTTTTCGTTATCGAAATGCCGAACTATAAGCTACCCTTATTTAAAAATGTTGCCTATACGGTCATAGAAAAAACTAAGAGTTTTATATTTGGTGCCGGTAAAATAATCTTAGCAATCTCTATCATTTTATGGTTTCTAGGATCTAATGGTTCTTCTGAAGCTTTTACTAATGCAGAAGAAATTGTTACCAAAAGAATAGAAACTACAGGTTTATCAGACTATAACCAACATGCAATTGCTACAAATTTGGCTAGCTATGAACAGGCGTTAAATGATAGCATACATCAGAAAAAGTATCGTATTAATCAACAAGCCGTAGTAGATTCTATTTCTATTAAAACAGTTGATTTATTTGAGCATGCAAAGAATCAAGAAATCTCTAGTTATAAGTTAGAGAATTCTTATATGGGATATATGGGTAAAGCCATTACTCCTATTGTAGAGCCTTTGGGCTATGACTGGAAAATTGGTATTGCTATTCTTACCTCTTTTGCTGCCCGTGAAGTATTTGTTGGCACCTTAGCTACCATTTATAGTGTAGGTAGTGATGAGGAGGAGACGATAACTAACCGGATGGCAGCAGAAATTAATCCTCAAACTCAAAAGCCTTTATTTAATCTTGCTTCTGGAATATCACTCTTACTTTTCTATGCTTTTGCTATGCAATGCGCAAGTACTCTTGCTGTCGTAAAAAAAGAAACAAATACCTGGAAATGGCCAATGGCTCAATTAGTTTTCATGAGTGCATTTGCTTATATTGTATCACTAATCGCATATCAAATATTAAAATAATATGGACGTACTGCAAAACGTATTAATGTATGCCACTCTAGCCATAGCTGCTGGGTACGTTATCAAAAAATATTTCTTACCTAAGAGACTTTTTACCTCAAAAAAACAATCCTCAAAAAGCTGTGGTTCAAGTGACTGTGGTTGTCATTAACACTTCAGTTAAAAAATAAATATTCCTTGAGGCAACTATTCCTAAGATAGTTGCGTCTATTGTTTTAGAGAAGATGATCTAATACATACTAAGATCATTAGCCCATAAAACAGTTAAATAAGTATTAAATAGCTCCTAAGAAAATCAAAAAGTTGCTTATTTAATGCCTTTCTATTCCTTGTTTTGTTTTGGCTCACTTAAAAACTAGACTATGATTAAAATAACTACTCCTGTTTTATTATTTATTTTTCTATTCTCATTATCCTATACTTCCGCACAAAATATAAGCGCTAGAGTTATAGATTCTGTCACTCAAGAACCAATCCCATTTGCTACCATACAATTTGCAGATGATATGGGCGTAATCACCAATGGGGAAGGCAGTTTTACTATTCTCCTAGATGCCAAAAACACAGAAACAGATTCTTTATTTGTTTCTAGTATGGGTTACAAAACATACAAAACTACCTTAGGAGAATTTAAAGACTCTATACTAGTACTAAGTCCTCAAAATATTGAATTAAAAAACGTGATAGTCTCTAACAAAAACTATTCTGCAGACGAAATTGTTGATTTTATTAAAGATAACGTAGCTAAAAATTATACCAAATCGTTTACCAAAAAAAGACTCTTTTTCAGAGAGCACTACCACCAATATTTAAACAGAACTAATTATTCAAATTTTGAATCTACCATTGCCGCTTTCAATAAGAAATTTGTTGATGAAATTATAAGTTCTGCACCCCGAAGCAATGATTATTATATGGAAGTACTCTGTGATCTTTATGGTAATTACGATACTGAAAAACAGAAGATAGATGTTATTAAGGCATCTAAAATGTATGATAAGAATAGTGAACTAAATCTAGAGTTGCTGGAAGAACGCATGGAAAAGCTTTTAAAAGACAATGTAAAGCCCGACTCCTATTTAAAAATTAAGTCTGGTTTATTTGGTACCAAAATTGACAATGATGAACTTTTTAGAACACAAGTAGACTCAAGCGATGTGGCTGCACTAAATAAAAAACTAGAGGAGGACAAAAAGCAAAAAGCAGACCAAAAACTAAACTTCGTAAAAGAGAGAAAGTCTAAAATAGCAGCCCTTTATCAAGATTTATTTTTCTTAGAAGACTCTAATCTTAATTTTCTAACTAAATCTCGAAAATATGATTTTTCAATTCGCGAACTTACCTATTTAGGTCCAGATGTAGTCTATGTTTTAGACTTTGTACCTAGCGGAAGTGCTGATTACAAAGGAACTCTTTATGTAAATGCCGATGATTTCGCGATAGTACGAGTAGATTATGAAAATGTAAAAACGATAAAATCATTTAAACTACTAGGAGTATTCATGAATGACTACCTAGATAAAGGTAAAATGATATTTTATAAAGGTGCAGATGATAAGTACAACCTTAGATATATAGAAAAAGAGCATGGCGCTATGGGTGGTGCAAAAAGGCCTTTAAAAATAATTGAATACAATAAAGTAGTTAAAGGTAAAAATAGACAAAACGAGTTATCATTAGATTTTGATTTTGCAGCGACAAACATCAATACCTATGAAATTGTAATTTATGATACGGAAGAAATAAGCAACAGTACCTTTGAGGACAAAAGTTTTGACAACAAAATTACACCAACTTTTTTGACACGTTATGATGCTGAGTTTTGGAAAGGATACAACATTATTGAACCCAACCAAGCCATAAAAACGTATACGGCAAAAGAGGAGTAGGCAGAATAGTGTAACAATAAAACGTTAAACATATCTTAAATTAATTAGTGCGCTGTAACGTTTAAAAACGCGGTAAGTCTTTCATATATATCCACCAATTATGAGAGCCACTATTTTAAGTATTATTCTAATCGTTTTTGCGCACCTACAAACCAAAGCACAAGATTCTACTTCAGTAGTACCTAAACGCGTATATACAACCAAAGCTTTAGCTGATGATCATACGCTTACAATTGATGGCGTCATAGATGAAGTAGCATGGAATACGGTTACTTGGGATAGTGAGTTTATTGAACAACAACCCGATGAAAACACAGCGCCTAATCATCAAACTAAATTTAAAATAGTTTACGACAAAAATTACATCTATGTTGCCATTCGGTGTTTGGATAATGAATCTGATAAAATTGTAAAAAGACTTTCTCGCAGAGACGGATTTGAAGGAGATTGGGTGGGTATTTTTTTTGATAGCTATAATGACAAACGAACATCGTTTAATTTTATAGTAACTGCTGCAGGTGTTAAAGGCGATGAATTTTCTTCTAATAATGGCAATGATTCCGATGAAAGCTGGAACCCTATTTGGTATACAAAAACGAGTATTGATTTAGAAGGATGGTCTGCAGAGATGAAAATTCCACTGAGTCAATTAAAGTTTGGCAAATCGGAGGAGCAAGAATGGGGTTTACAATTAATGAGAAAGCTCTTTAGAGAAGAAGAGCGTTCTATATGGCAAAGAGTACCACAAGACACTCCTGGATGGACCAGTGAGTTTGGTATCTTAAAAGGGTTATTAAATATTGAACCTCAAAAACAGTTAGAAATTCAACCGTATACAATAGCCAAATTTGAAACCTATGAAGCAGAGCCTGACAACCCATTTAAAAAAGGTAAGGACACCAAATTTACAGGTGGGTTAGATGCGAAAATTGGTATTACGAATGATCTTACGTTAGACTTAACCATTAATCCTGATTTTGGACAGGTAGAAGCAGATCCTTCTGCAATTGCCTTAGATGGTTTTCAGATATTCTTTGAAGAACAGCGTCCGTTTTTTGTAGAAAACAAAAATATTTTCGATTACCGTGTATCGCGATCAGAAGCAGGAAATACCTTTGGCTCTGATAACGTATTTTATTCCAGACGCATAGGAAGAAGTCCGCAAGGATATCCTAATACATTGGATGGGGAGTTCGTAAATCACCCAGAAAACACTGAAATTATAGGTGCCGCTAAGTTTAGCGGAAAAACAAAAGACGGATGGTCTATTGGCGTTTTAGAAAGTGTAACCGCTAAAAAATATGCCATTATTGATAATGCGGGAGATCGTAGAAAAGAACTTGTAGAACCATTAACCAACTATTTTGTAGGTAGATTACAGAAAGATTTTAACAAGAGAAATACCTTTGTTGGCGGTATGTTTACGGCAACAAATAGAAACAACTTACCCGATAATTTAAATTTTCTTCATGAGGCAGCCTACACTGGAGGTTTTGATTTTAAACACCAATGGAATGATCGTGATTGGTATGTTGCTGGCAATATACTTTTTAGTCACGTTACTGGGAGCAAAGAAGCTATAACACGCACACAAGAGTCTATAACACATCTATTTCAACGTGCAGCTACGAGTTATTTAACTGTAGATGAAGATGCAACTGCATTAACAGGAACGGGTGGTAATATGCAACTAGGAAAAGTGGGCAATGGCCATTGGAAGTTTGAAACGGGGGCTACATGGCGTTCTCCTGAGTTGGAACTTAACGACCTAGGGTTTCAAAGACAAGCAGACGATATAAGACTGTATACCTGGGTAGGGTACCAAACACTAAAACCAGACAATACTTTTAGAAAAGTAGGTATAAATTACAACCACTGGAGTGTATGGGATTTTGGCGGCAACCACAATAACTTACGGTTTAATACCAATAGTTGGCAAAACTGGAAAAATAACTGGTTCTCCAATGCAAGCTTCAATTATACACCTACGCAATATGATAATTTTGCTTTAAGAGGTGGACCAAGACTAAGAAAATCATCAGAAATAAGTTTTTCTAATGGGATAGAATCTGATGGCAGAAAAAAATTACAATTCAGTATTTTTCAATCTGGAACAAAAGGGACGGATAATTCCTATAAGAATTATGATATTGAATTTGGCTTAAAATACCAACCAATTAACGCCCTAAGCATTTCTGCTTATCCTAGTTACGGCACCAATAAAGACCAATTACAGTTTGTAGACAATATTGTTCATGAAGGCAGTACTAAATACATTAACGGAACAGTAAGACAAGAAACGCTAAGTATGTCTTTACGTTTAAATTACACTATAAATCCTAATTTATCTATACAATATTGGGGGCAACCATTTATCTCTAATGGAGTGTATTCTAATTTTAAACAAATAGCAGACCCATTAGCTAAAAATTTTGAAGATAGAATAACATCATACACTCCAAATCAAGTTTCTTTTACCGACAGTAGCTATAGTATTGATGAAGATATGGATGGCTCACCGGATTACAGCTTTGACAATCCAGACTTTTCTTTTACCCAATTTAGATCTAACCTCGTGGTACGTTGGGAGTATAAGCCTGGTTCAGAAATATTTTTAGTATGGTCACAAGACCTCTCCAGCAGTGGCAACCCTAATGATGGGTTATTTGCAACTTTAGATGAAAACTTATTTGGCAATTTACAGCCAAAAAATATTTTTCTATTGAAAGCCACATACCGCTTTGTCTTTTAAACCGTAGGTTTTTAAATAAGTATCCCATTTAAAACCCACAAACAAGTGAGAGTTAAATAAAATTTTAGAATTGTAGATGCAATAAAAATTTAATACTTTCAGGACTCAAATTAAAAGAGGTTAACGGGGAATTCCTAAAAAGAATTAGATAGGAATATTGACACCCTATTCTTTGCTTCGTTTAAAATGATATTAAACTAACTCTCTATGAAATTCTTCTTTTCGATTAGCTTTTTACTAGCCACTTTGTTTGTAAACGCCCAAGGAACTCAACTATTAAGACAACCCACAATTTCTGATACAGAAATAGTCTTTGTATACGCAAATGACTTGTGGAAAACCCCCTTAAGTGGAGGGGAAGCTATACGGCTGACTAGCAATGAAGGGTATGAATCCAATCCACATTTTTCTAAAGACGGTAAGACAATTGCTTTTACCGGAGAGTATGATGGAAATGTTGACGTATATATTATTCCAGCGACAGGGGGAGAACCTAAAAGACTAACATATCATCCATCTGCTGATTTTGTAGAAGGCTGGACCCCTGATGGTGAAGTTTTATTTCGCTCCGGAAGAGAAAGTAAGCCTACAGTTACGAATAAATTATACAAAGTTTCTGCCGCTGGTAGTTTCCCTACAGCTATTGATATCCCTAGAGCTGCTTATGGAGAATTTTCTAAAAACGGAAAATATATTGCGTATACCCCTATCACCTCTTGGGATCCTGAATGGAGAAATTATCGAGGAGGGCAGGCAATGCCCATTTGGATTGTAAATATGGATACCAAAGAATTAATTACAACACCACAACCTACCCAAGAGCGTCATTTATACCCTGTGTGGCAAGATTCAAAAGTTTTTTACTTATCTGAACGTGATTACGCTAGTAACATTTGGTCTTTTGACCCTATCACCAAAGAAGAAAAACAAATTACTTTTCACAAAAAATTTGACGTAAAAAGCTTAGACGCAAATCATAATTCTATTGTTTATGAACAAGGAGGGTATTTACACCTTGTAAACCCAGAAACGGGGGCAACAAACCAGCTTGCTATAACTGTAAAAGGTGATATGAATTTTGCAAGACCGCGGTGGGAAAATGTTACCGCTAAGCAATTAACGAATCCAAATATTTCACCAACGGGTAAGAGAGCTGTATTTGAACACCGAGGAGACATTTTTACTGTTCCTAAAGAAAATGGTACTTGGAAAAATATAACGAAGACTTCAGGAATAGCAGATCGTGCACCAGTTTGGTCTCCCCAAGGAGATAAGATTGCATGGTTCTCTGATGCCACTGGAGAATATCAGTTAGTAATCGCCAATCAAGATGGTGAACAGAAAAAGAGCTATAAATTACCTAATAATACTTTTTATTTTAAGCCAGATTGGTCTCCAGATGGTAAAAACATCGCATATTCTGATACTGATTACAACATTTGGATCATTAATTTGATGACCGGAAAAGCAGAAAAGGTAGCTACTGATTCTTATGCGCATCCTACCAGAACCATGAATCCTACTTGGTCTCCAGATAGTCAATGGATTGCTTTCCCAAAACAATTAGTCAATAATTACAAAGCAATTTTCGCTTATAATAACACAACGAAAGAAACAATTCAATTAACAGATGGACTAGCGGATGCTATAAGTCCCATTTGGGATGAGTCCGGTTCCTATTTATACTTTTTAGCAAGTACAAACTATGGCTTACAGTCTGGGTGGTTAGATATGAGTTCTTATGATACTAACGTTACTAGAAGCCTATATACTATCGTCCTATCAAAAGACATAAAAGCTCCTAATTTACCAAAAACTGATGAAGAGGGTGCAGATAAAGATTCTACCTCAGTTAACTCAACCTCTAAAAACAAGAAAAAGGAAGAAACTAAAACGCCAAAAGTTATTGTAAAAATTGATGCTGACGGTATTTATAATAGAATTGTAGCGTTAAAATTAGAAGATAGAAATTATACGAGCTTGGCAAAAGGTCCAAAAAATGTTTTATTTATTACGGAATATGTTTCCAATCAAGATGGTCTTACACTTCACAAATATAATATTGAAAAAATGGAGGCCGAAGAATATGCTTTAAATGTCAATGAACTAATTGTTTCTAATGATCGTAAGCATATGTTAATTAACACTTCTAATTCTTGGTTGCTTTCGGAAACTGGTTCTAAACCAGATGTAAGTAAAGATAATGTGCCTATAAACTTTAAAATCAAAATAGATCCAACAGCTGAGTATGAGCAAATATTTAAAGAAGGTTGGCGCTATATGAGAGATTTTCTTTATGTTAATAATACACATGGTGCACCCTGGGAAACTATTTATGAGTGGTATTCCCCATGGATTAAACATGTACGTCACAGGGCAGATTTAAATTATGTTGTAGACATCATGAGTGGTGAAATCTCGATCGGTCACTCGTATGTTTCAGGAGGAGACATGCCTAATGTTGAGCTTGTGCCCGTTGGACTTTTAGGCTGCGATTTTACAATTGAAAATGGATATTATAAAATTTCAAAAATTTATAATGGAGAAAATTGGAATCCTGATTTATATGCACCATTGGCACAACCGGGTCTGGAAGTAAAAGTAGGAGACTATATTACTGCAATTAATGGTAAACCTCTCAAAGCAACTGTAAATCCATTTGTATTATTAGAACAAACTGCCGGAAGAGAGACAAGACTAACAATTAACAATTCTGCTAGTTCTGGTGGAAAAGAAATTTTAGTAAAACCTATCAGCAGTGAACGAGGTTTAAGAACCTACGATTGGATTGAAGGTAACAGACGCAAAGTTGATGAACTTTCTAGTGGTAAACTCGCTTATGTTTATGTTCCTAATACCGGAAATGGAGGCTATGAAGCTTTTAACCGGTACTATTTTTCTCAACAAGATAAAAAAGGAGTCATTATTGATGAACGCAATAATGGTGGTGGTTCTGCTGCCGATTATATGATTGATATTATGACGAGAGAACCTTATGGTTATTTTAATAGTAAAACAGAAGGTAATAGACCATGGACATCGCCAGCCGCCGGCATCTGGGGACCAAAGGTAATGCTGATCAATGAGCGTTCTGGTTCTGGAGGTGATTTATTGCCCTATATGTTTCATATGAAAAAAGTAGGGCCTTTAGTAGGGACTAGAACTTGGGGTGGTTTAGTAGGTACATGGGATACACCACCATTTATAGATGGAGGTAGAATGGTTGCGCCAAGAGGTGGCTTTTATGATATTGATGGAGAATGGGCCGTAGAAGGAGATGGAATTGCTCCAGATATTGAAGTTATTCAAGAACCAAAACTTGTACTACAAGGAAAAGATCCGCAGCTAGAAAAAGGTATTGAAGAAGCCCTCAGATTATTAGAAACGCAAGAGTTTAAAATGAAGCCTGAACCAAAAGCTCCTATTCGTTGGAAACGACCGAAAGGGTACCAAGAAGAGGAATAATATTTTTTATTAAAAGCCACGTATCGCTTTGTCTTTTAAATTGAATGTTTTAATCCAGGAAGGAGAAAAGAAGTAACCCCCAGCCTATTACCAAAAATAAGCCCCCAAGAGGCGTAATAGGCCCTAGTATTTTTATCTTTTTGTTCTTAGCAGCACTTAAGCAAAGGCCGTAGATACTAAAAGAAAATAGCAACGTACCAATACTAAAACAATACACAACATACCGTTCTATACCACTAGAAAAATCAAAATTAAACCCTACTACAAGCAAAACAATGGCGTGGTACATTTGGTATTTAACGCCCGTTTCAAAACTCTTCAATTGTTCTTCAGAAAATATTTTTTTTAAGGCATGCGCACCAAAAGCACCAAATAGCACTGCAAGCATCCCATAAAGAGCACCAATCACTTGTGTAAATACAATCATCATATTAAGTTTTAAACGAAGATAATGATTGTTATATCTTCTTCACACCTATTACTAGTGTAAGAGTTTCTAAAATAATTAGCTTATATTCTATGAAATAAAACAAAAAACTTTGAGTTTAGAATATAGTTACTATATTGAAGAAATTACCTTAAAATAACCTAAAACCATTTTATGAAATTTAAATTAGTACCCTTATCATTGTTCCTTTACGCAGGATTAGCATTCGGGCAGCGAGAACCAAGCAAGACAATAACTTTTGACAACAGAGTTGATGATTTAATTATTGTTCCATTTAATGGAATAGCCGTAGTGTCTGAAGGAGAAAAACTACATGGCTACAGCCCTGTTGATGATAAAATTCTTTGGTCTATTGATGCTCCAAAAAGATCTGCTTTAAACATTAGCTCAGAATTCTTAACTACAGGAGGTATAAATAGTATTCCTATAGATTTTGTAACCATTGAGGATACGCCATTTGTACAAAAATTTTTTGATGATCAATTGTATATTTATAATAGTATCACAGGAGATCTTCTTTTCGAATCTCAGGATAAAGAACGATATTTTCAAGCAGAATATTTGTTTGATGAAAATGCACTTTTATTAAGGGGATTAGATGACAAAAACTTAATTATTGCTAAATATTCTTTATCAAAAAAAGAAATGCTTTGGAAGACAACAGTATCCACTACTTACGGAGCTTTCATGCAATCTTTAGCAAAACTTACAGGCAACGATGCCCAAGGTTTTAGAGATGTAATGGAATATTCTGAAGATAAAATATTTGTCTTAGTAAAATCTAAATTTTATGTTTTAAACAAACAAAATGGATTATTACTTTGGAAAGATGAAGAGAATAAGATTTCTGACTTTAGAACTTCTTTAGATGGTGAAAAATTAATCTCAGTAATTACTAAAGGATTGTTTGGAACTAAAAGTGAAATTGATTTGTACAACGCAGAAACTGGAGACAAAATCTGGAAAGATCCAATTACCACTAAATACTTAGTTTTATTTGAAGACTGGCAAGACAAAATGCTTTTAGCGCATTACAAAGGTTTCAATTTTTATGATTACACTACAGGTGAGAAGAAGTGGGAAAAAGATCCTAAAGGAAAAGGGATTAAATCTGTAATTTCTATCGATAAGGATTTTCTTTATGTCTATGATGACGAAATGATGTTAATTGATAAAAATGGAGAAAAGAAATGGAAGAAGGATGTTAAAATTTGTGATGACGAAGAAGATCCAATTTTCTTCTTAGAAAAAACAAATAACAATAGAGTACTTTATGTAACAGCTACGTATGCTAATATGGTTGATTATACAACAGGTAAAAAAATCTGGAAAGGCAATCTTAAGCTAAACGAAAAAAGGCCTACAATTGCAAAATATGATGAAAAATCAGGTGATTTTATTGTGTTCAATGATGAAGAATTATATCGTTTCAATCAAACGAGTGAAGAAAAACCGAAGCCTTATGCTAAACTGAAATTAAAGAATGAAAAAATGATTTCTAGTATGGAGCTATTCCCTAACAATGTTTCAATTTCTGGCGAAAGCGAAGTAGTTGGTGTTGATAATACTGGTGCTGTAATTTTTCACAACAAGTATACACAACCAGGCGAATTTGGCAGAAGACTTTTAAAAACTACCGCTATAGTAGGTCAAATTGCAGGGAGTGTTGCTGCGGCAGAAATAACTGTGGGATCACAATATAAAGACAGCGACGGTAATCCAGCAACTGCTGAAGGTTCTTATTCAGTATTTGGAGATAAGACCAGAGCAATAGGAGAAGCTGGTTTCTTAGCTGGATCTATTGGCCAAACTTTTGTACAAGATCGCTATTTAGCAATGCAAGAAACAGATAATTATAGTTTAATATTTGCTAAAGGAGAAACTGGTGAAAAATTATTAATTAAAGTAAATAAAGAAACAGGGGAAGAAATAGATAAAATTATTTTAGAAAACAATAAGCCAATCTATGATGTAGATTATGTTTCTGATGATATTTATTACAGTAAAGGTAAAGAAGTAAGAATCTTTAAAGGAGAATAATTCCTTCAAATTTATATTAAAAAAGGGGTGCTACTAAGCATCCCTTTTTTTTTTTACTAGAGCCACTACTATTTTATAGCCACTATTATTTCTTTATCTCCTTGCAATACAAAAGAACACTCCTTAAAACTAGGCGGACCAAAGGTTTTCATTTTAGAATTAGAAAAACCAACATGTTCTTTAGGAATTCCTAAAAAGTTAGTGTCTAATTTCTCATTAGAGTTTTCATCATGAAAAACAGCCAAGGCATAAGTGCCTTCTAAAATATCATCAATTACAATTACAGTAGTACCGTGCACTGCAACGCCAGTTTTTGAAGTATATACTTGATCAAAAGCTAAAAAACCATCAGACGAATTATACATCGCTATTCTAATATGCCCGTTAGAATTTGTTACATTTTCAACATGCACCTTCAAGGTATGTTGTGACCACATCATCACTGGTAAGAATAGAAGTGCATATAAGATTTTATTCATAAGGCTAATTTCTAATTAAATATGATACCGACAAACAATAGTCTTGCCAAATTTGAAATTAAGGAAATTATCTAGACAACTCTTATTCTTTTACAATCAATACCGGAATAGCAACCTTATGCCGCACAGCATCTACCGTAGTACCCAACAAAATATCTTTCCATAATTTATGACCATGAGCACCCATGATTAAAAGATCAAAATTTTCTTGGTTTACTATTTTAGCTATTCCTTTTTTAGGATTACCAAAGGCTAATGAAATCTGAATGGTATACCCCATTTTGACTAATTTCTCTTGATACTTTTCCAAATAACTACGATCACTCAAGGTTTCATAATCATAGGCATTACTGCCATGTACTAGTGACCCCGCAGTTTCTACTACATGAATTAAGGTATAGGTTGCCTCCTTACCTCCTAGATGTAAGGCCGTTCGGATAGATTTTTCATCCATACTTGAAAAATCAATAGCAATAGCAATTTTATCATAGTTGATTTTCTTAATATTTTCATTTATAAAAATCTCTTCGATATGAGGAACATGTTGCACGTGCCTAGGAACCCTATTCAAAATAGGTTTTATAATAATATAAATTAATAACACCACTGCTCCCACTGCTATTGGCACCACAAATACCCAAATATAAATAGGATTTGAACTACTGACCAACCATCCCGCAATTTCATCATAAACCAATTTTGCATTCAAAATAACGATCACCAAAGCTACTACCCAAGAAGCAATTTTGGTTAGGGTGCCAATAGCAAAATCCCCCATTTTCTCCTTATCGCTTACAAAGTGTATTAAGGGAATAATTGCAAACCCTAACTGCAAGCTTAGCACAACCTGACTTAGAATTAACAGTTCTCCTGTAGCCCTTTCGCCATAATAAATAACTGTAAACAAAGCAGGGACTATCGCTATAATCCGAGTTACTATCCGGCGCACCCAAGGTTGTATTCTTAAGTTTAAATAGCCTTCCATTACAATTTGCCCGGCCAAAGTACCCGTTATAGTACTACTTTGCCCTGCTGCAATTAAAGCCAAGGCAAATAATATACCAGCCCATTTTGAGCCCAATAGTGGCTCTAAAAGTTTGTGCGCATCCTGTATTTCGGCAACCTCAAACATACCATTTTTATAGAATGTGGCTGCCGCTAAAATTAAAATCCCTGCATTTACGAAAAAGGCAAGATTTAAGGCAATTGTAGCATCTATAAAATTATATTTTATAGCCTGTTTAATCCCTTTTTTGGTTTTATCAAACTTCCTCGTTTGAACTAAAGAAGAATGTAAATATAAATTATGAGGCATCACTGTTGCCCCAATAATACCTATGGCAATATATAAAGCGGCACTATTTGGTAAGGTAGGCACGAGGCCAATAATCATTTCTCCTACATCTGGTTTTGCAAAAAGCATTTCAACGAAGAAAGAAATACCAATAATTGCAATCAATGAAATAATAAAAGCTTCCATTTTTCGAATGCCCTTATTAATCAAAAACAAAAGTAAAAAAGTATCTAAAACAGTTATGCAAACACCCCAAGTTAAAGGAATATCAAAAAGTAACTGCAAACCTATAGCCATTCCTATAACCTCCGCCAAATCGCAAGCAGCAATAGCAATTTCTGCTAAAATATACAGGATAAAATTTATAGGTTTAGAATATGTTTCTCTTGAGGCTTGTGCTAAATCTTTTCCTTGAACGATACCCAACCTAGCACTTAAACTTTGTAATAATAATGCCATAATGTTAGACATTAATAAAACCCATAGTAATTGATATCCAAATTGACTACCCCCCGCCAAATCGGTTGCCCAATTTCCTGGGTCCATATAACCAACACTTATCAGGTATGCTGGACCAAAAAAAGCAGCAATTTTTTTCCAAACAGTAGTATTTTGAGCTATGGAAACTGACTCATTTACTTCCTCTAGTGATCGCTTATTATGCTTAATCTCTTCTTCCATTGTATATCGTTGACGCAAAAGCGTCTGGAATTATTCGCATTTTACATATAGATTTGAAGCTATTTGATGAGATATCAAAATAGATTTATCGTTTATGCTAATTTGTAATGAACCATCAAAATCTTCTTTATCAAGTACGGTAATATTATCCCCTAAAGCAATACCATGCTTATCTAAAAATTTTAAGAATGGTGCTGATGAATCTTTTACGCCTACACAAATTCCTGTTTGTTTTAATTCTACTTCATTCAACAGTCTTTTAGTCGTTTTTGTTAATTCGCCATATTTAGACGGTATTGGATCTCCATGTGGGTCAAACTTTGGGAAATTCAGATGCTTATCTAAGCTATCAATTAACTTTTCACTCTTAATATGTTCTAGCTGCTCTGCAATATCATGAACTTCATCCCAAGCAAAATCTAACGTATCCACTAAAAAAACTTCCCACAAACGGTGTTTCCTAATTATCGATAATGCTTTTTCTTTACCATCATCGGTTAAACTTACCCCTTGGTATTTTTTATACGAAACATATTTTTTTTCTGAAAGTTTACGAATCATATCAGTCACCGATGAAGGTTTCGTATCCATCTGCTCTGCTATGGCATTAGTAGCTACTGTTTCGTTTTCAATACCCCCTAAATGATAAATCGCTTTTAAATAATTCTCTTCAGAATGTGTCATCAAATAAATTTATACAAAAGTACATTTTATTTAAGACTCTAAAATAAAATTTTGTAATCTTAAATATATTTTTAGCTTTGCCTAAATTTAAAATTAGCCTTTAATAAATATAAATAATGACAATACTAAAAAACATCTTAATCACTCTTTGTTTTGCATCTACGCTTGCAGCAATAAGTCAGGAATCAAAAATATCTGGTACTGTGCTAGATAAAAATACAAGAGTTCCATTTGCTAACATTTTAATAGCTAGTTCCACTCAAGGCACCTCATCCGACGAAAATGGAAAATTCTCCTTTAATTTAAAACCAGGTTCCTACACGCTAAAGGTTTCTGCGATTGGGTATCAACCAAGAATTAAAACAATTACGGTAACAGAAAATACTACTAGCAATGTAGAAATTAATCTTATCGCACAGTCCGAACAGTTAGAAGAAATGGTCGTTACGGGAACCCTAAAAGCAGTGAGCAGATCTGACAGCCCTGTCCCTGTTGAAGTCTACAGTCCTACTTTTTTAAAACAAAACCCTACCGCAAGTATCTTTGAAGCGTTACAAAATGTAAACGGAGTTAGACCACAAATAAATTGTAATGTATGCAATACGGGAGATATCCATATTAATGGTCTTGAAGGGCCTTATACTTTAGTTTTAATAGATGGAATGCCTATTGTTAGTGGCTTAAGCACCGTTTACGGTTTATCTGGAATTCCAAATTCTCTTATAGAACAGATAGAAATAGTAAAAGGTCCTGCTTCTAGTTTATATGGCAGTGAGGCCGTAGGAGGGCTCATAAATATTATTACTAAAAACACCTTACAGGCACCTAAATTATCTATCGATGCTTTTGGTACAGGTTGGGGAGAATATAATTTAGATGCTGGGGGTAAAATAAATGTAGGTAAAAAAGCAACTGCTTTATTAGGTGTTAATTACTTTAATTATAGCAACCCTATAGACAATAACGATGATAATTTTACAGATTTAACCTTACAGCATCGTATTTCTGTATTTCAAAAATGGAATTTTCAGCGTAAAGAAGACCGCGTTTTATCTTTAGCTGGACGTTTTTTTTATGAAGACAGATGGGGTGGAGAACTACAATGGACTCCAGAGTACCGTGGTGGCGATGAAATTTACGGCGAAAGTATCTATACCCGCAGGTATGAGTTATTAGGTAAATACCAACTACCTATAAAAGAAAAGATGATGCTTTCATTCTCATATACAGATCACGATCAAAATTCTGTCTATGGTGATGTGAAGTATTTAGCTAAACAGCGTATTGGTTTTTCTCAATTAACATGGGATCTTACTAAAAACAAACATGATATACTTCTAGGCACTTCCGTTCGCTATAATTATTATGATGATAATACCACAGCCACGGCCGAACTAGATAAAAACAAACCTGATGAAGTTGTGATACCAAGTGTTTTTGCTCAGGATGAAATTGCTTTTTCTAAGAAACAATCGCTTTTATTAGGTTTACGCTATGATTATGACAAACGCCATGGCTCTATATTAACCCCAAGAGCAGCGTATCGCTGGAAAATAACCGATAATGATATTCTACGCTTAAATGCAGGAACAGGATTTCGTGTTGTAAATATATTTACAGAAGAACATGCTGCACTAACAGGTTCTAGAGATGTTGTCATTGCAGAAGAACTAGACCCCGAACAATCTTTTAATGTGAACCTTAACTATTTAAAAAAAATATATAGCAGTAACGGCTTGTTTGTTGGTTTAGATCTCTCTGTATTTTATACGAACTTTAGCAATGCCATCATTCCTGATTATGATACGAATCCAAATCTAATTATTTATGATAATTTAGATGGAAAATCTGTTGCACAAGGGATCAGCGGAAATATAGACATGGTATTCCCTAATGGATTAAAAGTTTTGATAGGAGCCACATTACAAGAAGTTACTACTACTGAAAAAGGAATTAAAACAGAACAGATACTTACTGAAAAATTCTCTGGAACCTGGAACATTTCGTACGATATTAAAAATATTGATGTAAGCATTGATTATACCGGTAACATTTATGGTCCAATGCGTTTGCCTCTTTTAGGAGCGTTAGATCCTAGAAGTGAATACTCGCCAACATGGAGTATTCAAAACATACAACTCACCTATAAAGGAATTGATAAGTTTGAATTTTATGGTGGGGTAAAAAACTTATTAAACTGGACCCCAAATAAAGGAAACCCATTTATTATAGCTAGAGCAAATGATCCTTTTGACAAGAATGTAACTTTTGATAATAGCGGAAATGCGGTAGCTACCGCAAACAACCCAAATGCTTTAACTTTTGACCCAACTTATGTTTATGGTCCAAACCAAGGCATTAGAGGTTTTTTAGGACTACGATATAGTTTAGATTAAAAACAATGTGGGTTTCATAGAAATTATTACAGATGCTTAAAATTGGTATCTTTGAAAAAAATAGCTGATAATGAAACCTACATTTTACCTGATTATCTTTTTGATTGTTTTTACAACCCAAGCCCAAACGTCTAACAGTGAAATCTTAAGTATTGCATCCAATGAAGAAAAAGAGGTTTTGATACCTGCCTATGAAAATGATGTTATTTCCATAACCATAACGCCTAAAAATAAAAAAGCAAAAAAGAATAGTTTTCTGCTCTATCAATACCCTAATAAGCTACTCGTTAAAATAGAAGATGAAAAAGTATTTTCTAGAGTTATCACTATTTCTAAAGATGGTATTTATAAACTAGTTATTAAGAACACTAATTCTAAAGCTAGTGATTATCAACTAAACTACGAAACCACTTCTACTCGAAAAAAGAAACCACAAATAGGATATAAAGTAAAAAAAGACACTACGTACGGATTTCCGACAGCGCAGTTGGTAGACAAAAAAATCTTAGAATCTATTTCTATTCAAAATGAAAAATTTTATTTAAACAGTACCTCAAATGCTTTTTTAAAAGGAGGTAAAAATAGAATTATTGTCCCCGTAAATCTACCGAAAAACACCAGAGAATGGTACTATGTATTTACAGCATCAAGAGAAGAAAATGATATAAAAAACACCCTATCCTCTTTTAATTTTGCTTCACAACTTACCAAATTTATTAAAGAAGATGATGAGATACAAGGTGCGGTGAGTAATTTAAATCCCCCTCCGGGAGCAAACATTTGCGATATTTACGTACTAAATTCTGATCAAGACGCAGAGTTATTCAAAGAAAAAGAAGATTTTAAATCTAATCTAGAAGGTACACGTGAAAACTTTAAGTCTGGCATCGTAAAAATGTCATCTTCAGATAAAAGTTATTTAGGAATAAGAAATCCTGACAACATATATGGTATTCATATTGCCATTGAAATTATCGCTGTAGTGGAAAAAACTGAAAAGATAAAAAAGACCGTTAATATTCCGATAATTAAAACTTATCAAATTCCTTATCTGAAAGAGTAATGGCTTCCTTTGACTATATAATTATTGGTGCCGGAGCTGCTGGTTTATTATTAGCAGAAGCTATGGGTAAGGACTCTTTTTTTGCTAAGAAGTCTATTTTACTTATTGATAAAGCTGCAAAACAACATAACGATAGAACCTGGTGCTTTTGGGAAAAAGGGCAAGGTAATTTTGATACTATACTTTATAAAAAATGGAGTAGCATCCATTTTGAGGGTAAAGAGATCAATAAAAAGTATGCTATAGCTCCTTATCAGTATAAAATGATTAAAGGAATAGATTTTTATACTTCTATTTTAAAAAAGTTAGCAGATTACCCAAACATAACATTTGTAAACGAAGAGGTTGTATCCGTTACAAATTCTCCAGCAGAAAATTGTGTTAAGACTTCCAACAATTCGTTTATAGGTAAGACCGTATTTAATAGTATTCTTGATGCTACAGCGCTCTTACAACAAAAAAAATACCCTGTTTTGCAGCAACACTTTATCGGTTGGTATATTAAAACAAAAGATCCCGTTTTTAATGCAGAAACAGCAACATTTATGGATTTTTCTATTCCTCAAAAAGGAAATACACGCTTTATGTATGTATTACCTACTGCAAAAAACGAAGCTTTATTAGAATATACCTTGTTTTCGGAACATCTACTTAAAGAACACGAATATGAAGATGCTATTCAAGAGTACATGACCCAAAAACTAGGTATTTATAGTTATGAGATTATAGAGAAAGAAAGAGGTAGCATTCCTATGACTTCTTATAATTTTACACTAAAAAATAGGGCTAACCTACTTTATATTGGTACAGCCGGGGGCTGGACAAAAGCAAGTACAGGCTACACATTTAAAAACACAGAAAAAAAAACTATAAAGTTAATTCAGCATCTAAAAAGCCAAAAATCACTTCAGAACTTTGGAAAAAGAGATAAATTTTGGTTTTATGATCTTTTACTTTTAGACATCTTATACCATAAAAATTATTTAGGACAGTCCATATTTGAAGCCTTATTTAAAAATAGAAATCCGCAATTAATTTTTAAGTTTCTAGATGAGGAAACAAGTATTTTTGAAGACATAAAATTTATCAGTGCATTGTCCCCTATGCCATTTATCAAGGCTTTATTTAGACGTTTATTTTAATTAAACTTTTCGTTGCATTAGGCTTTCTCCAAAATTCTTAAGTACTAATTTTTTCTCTTCGGAGATTTCTAATTTAGCCAATACATCAAAAGCTTTTTCTGTATAAATTACTATTTCTTTTTGTGTACGTTCTGCAGCACCACTTTCCAAGAAAATACTTTTTACAGTATCAATTTTTTCTGTAGCATCTACTGGTTGAATAGAAAACAAATGTTCTAACTCACTTACTTGTTCAGGAGCAGATTGCGCTAATGCTTTCAAATACAAAAACGTTTTTTTATTTTCTATAATGTCTCCTCCTACCTGTTTACCAAATGTTTTAGGATCCCCAAAAGCATCTAAATAATCATCTTGCAATTGAAAAGCAATACCCAAGTTTCTACCAAATTCATAGATACTATCTTGACCTTCTGTAGAAGCATTCGCAATAATTGCACCCATTTTCATAGCTGCTCCTACTAAAACTGCAGTTTTGTATTCAATCATTTTTAAATACTCAGGAATAGTAACATCATCTCTAGTTTCAAAATCTACATCGTACTGTTGGCCTTCACAAACCTCAATAGCCGTTTTACTAAACAATTTAGCCAAACTTCTAAAAACCTCTCCTTCATAATTTTCAAAAAGTTGATAGGCAGTAATCAACATGGCATCTCCTGAAAGAATTCCAGTATTAATATCCCATTTTTCATGAACTGTTGCCTTTCCTCTACGTAAAGGCGCATCATCCATAATATCATCATGAACCAATGAAAAATTATGAAAAACTTCAACAGCTAAAGCAGCATCTAAAGCTTTTTTATAATCTGCGCCGAAAATATCTGCGGTCATTAAGGTCAAAATAGGCCGTAAACGCTTACCCCCTAAGGACAAAATATATGTAATAGGTTCGTATAAATTAATAGGCTCTTTAAGTTTTGATTTTTCTTCTAAGTAGGCTATAAACTCTTCTCGGTAATCTTCAATGCGTTGCATGTGGCAATTTTTTTTCAAAAATACATTAAACCTATCAAATAGTATGAAAGTGTTTGTAGAACAAGTTTGCTAAGAATCAAATGTTAAATTAACGTAAATACTTTGGAAACTTTTTTGGTTTTTAAAGTTTCCGAAGTACATTTGCAGCCAATATGAAGGAGAAAGTTTTAGAAAAAGCAACTGAAATGTTTTTAACCTTAGGGTTTAAAAGTGTTACTATGGATGATTTAGCCCATGAAATGGGCATTTCTAAAAAAACCATTTATGCCAATTACGAAAATAAAACAAAGCTTATAGAAGCATGTACGCTTCAATTATTTTGCTCCATAACCACGGGTATTGACGCAATTTGCACCTTACAAAAGAACCCTATTGAAGAACTTTTAGAAATTAAAAAGTTTGTGATGCTGCATTTAAAGGATGAAAAATCTTCTCCTCAATATCAATTACAAAAATATTATCCGAAAATATATTCTTCCTTAAGATCAAAACAATATGACGCTATGCAGCGATGTGTTATTAACAATATCAAAAAAGGTATTGCTTTGGGTATCTATAGGCCAAATCTAAACATCGAATTTGTTTCAAGAATCTATTTTACAGGAGTAACTAGTATAAAAGATTTTAGTTTATTCCCTACAGATTTGTTTCCAATTAACAAATTACAAGATGAATATTTAGAGTATCACCTTAGAGGAATTATTACCCCGGATGGCAGAAAAATTTTAAATGAACTTATTAATTCAAATCAAGAATAAAACAAACAACAGCAGAAAACTTAATATAACAATCAAAATATGAAAAATCATTTCTTAACCTTCTTAGCGCTACTATATTTTTCTATAGGTGTGGCTCAGGAAACTAAAAATAGCTTTACGCTAGATGAGGCCATAAGCTTTGCGCTAGAAAACAATTATAGTGCCATTAATGCTAGTCGCGATATTGAAGATGCCCAAAAGCAAAAATGGGAAACAATTGCGGATGGATTACCACAAATTAATGGTACGGTAGGCTATCAAAATCAATTAAAGCAACCCATATCCTTAATCCCAGCTGAATTTTTCGGTGGAGAAGAAGGTACTTTTGCCCCCGTAATTTTTAGTGAGCCACAGTCTATGACAGCCACAGCAACTTTAACTCAAAAGATATTTGATGGCTCTTACATTGTGGGAGTACAAGCCACTAAAACGTTTATAAATTACAGCAAGAACAATCAAGAAAAGACGGCCTTAGATGTTAAAAAAGCGGTAGTACAAGCCTATGGCAATGTATTACTAGCAGAAGAGAGTGTTAAAATTTTAGAAAACAACATTGCCACCTTGGAGAAGAATCTTTTTGAAACAAAAAAGATTTATGAAAATGGATTAGGAGATGAGGAAAGTGTAGAGCAGTTGCAGATCACCCTATCTACCGTTGAAAATCAATTAAAGAATGCAGCGCGTTTAAAAATAATTACACTTCAAATGTTGAATTTGACTTTAGGTATTGCAACAGACAACCCAACGCTGTTGTCTGACAATCTAGATGATTTGGCGCAACAGGAAACAGATTTAGCTTTTGTAGATACCGCATTTAATCTTAATAACAATGTGGATTATAAAATGGCACTGAATCTAAACGAGCAACGTGCTTTAGAATTAAAATTACAACGCAGCAAAGCATTACCAACGCTTAATGCCTTTATAAACTTCGGTAGTTCTGCCTATAGTGATCAATTTAATTTTTTTAAAAGCGAGACAGAGTGGTTTGATTATTCCATTTTCGGTGTAGATCTAAACATTCCTATTTTTAGCTCCCTAAAAAGAAGCGCAAGTACACAACGTGCAAAAATTGCTCTAGAAAAAGCAAAAACACAGTTAACAGAGGCGGAACAGCAAATAAAACTTCAGCTTAAAAAAGCACAAAGTGATTATATTTTGGCTGTTGAGCAATATGCTACCTACAAAGAAAACTTAGCGCTAGCAGAACGCATCGAAAACAAAAATCAGATTAAATATTCTGAAGGTATTGCTAGTAGTTTTGAGCTAAGACAAGCACAACTACAATTATATGATGCGCAAAACACCTATTTACAATCTATGGTAGATGTTATAAATACTAAGACAGAACTAGAGGTAGTTCTTAATAACTAAGCCAATTATACTTAACAATCAACTAGAAAAAATATACAATGAAAAAATTATTAATTGCAAGCGCAGCCACCTTCCTACTTGTAGCATGTGGTGGAGATAAAAAAAAATCAGTAGAAGATGTTATAGCATCTACTAACCCTGAAGAAATTAGAACTAAACGTGCTGAATTGGTTGGAGACCAAGAAATAATTCATGATAAAATTAAACAGTTAGATGAAGCTTTAGCGCAATATGATACGGTTAAAAAAGTTCCATTGATTACTACAATTACAGCTAAAGAAGAACTATTTAATCATTATTTAGAGTTACAAGGAAATGTAACTACTAAGAGTCTTTTGGTAATTACTCCTGAATACAACGGTATTCTAACCAATATCTATGTTAAGGAAGGACAGAAGGTAAGTAAAGGTCAAATCTTAGGAAAGATTGATGATGGCGGATTAAGTCAGCAAGTTGCACAATTAGAAATTCAAGCAGAATTAGCTAAAACCACTTTTGAGCGTCAGAAACGTTTATGGGATCAGCAAATAGGGAGTGAAATTCAATTTTTACAAGCAAAATCTACTTACGAGGCACAATCTAGAGCAGTAGCACAATTACAACAACAGATTGCAAAAACAGTAATTAGAGCACCTTTTTCTGGTACTATTGATGATGTTATTACAGAGCAAGGTAGTGTTGTAGCTGCAGGACAATCTCAAATAATGCGTATTGTAAACTTAGACAATATGTACATTGAAACTGATGTTCCTGAAAATTACATCACCAATATTTCAAAAGGTAAAAACGTAGAAGTAGAGTTTCCTATTCTCGGAAAAACAATTAGCACTAAAATTCGCCAGGCTGGAGATTTTATCAACCCAACAAATAGGACTTTTAAAGTAGAGGTTGGTATTCCGTCAAAAGAATCAGGTGTAAAACCAAACTTAACGGCTCGTTTAAAGATCAATGATTATACGAATGAAAGTGCTGTATTAATCCCTCAGAGTATAATTTCTGAAAATGCAGATGGGGAACAATACGTTTATTTGGTTAGTGATAAAAAGGCAAATGAAGAAGGTATTGCTAAAAAAATCATCATTAAAACAGGTAAGACTCAAGGTGATGTTATTGAGGTATTAGAAGGTTTAGAAAATGGTGCGGAAATAATTAGTGAAGGTGCACGTACTGTAGAAGATGGACAAACAGTTAAAGTAATCAATCTTTAATTTAAAACGAACAACTAATGACTGATAAAAAAAATAAAAAGCAAGTCGATAAGGAGTTTGCTTGGTCATCATGGGCCATAACCAATAAGACGACCATGTATGTCCTTATTGCTGTAATTTTCTATTTAGGTATTGCTGCATTCTTTAGTATGCCCCGAGAGAATTTTCCTGAGGTAAATGAAACTAAAATATATGTAAGTACCATCTTTCCAGGGAATACGGCTGAAGACATAGAAAAACTGATAATTGATCCATTAGAAGATCAGCTTAAAACAGTTAGTAATGTCGTAGAAATCACCTCTACTTCTCAAGAAGATTACGGAATGCTGGTTATTGAGTTTGATGAAAATATCACAGTAGATCAAGCTAAGCAAAAAGTTAAAGACGAAATTGATACAGAAACTGCGGGAGAAGATTGGCCTAACTTTAATGGGGCTAAAGTTAAACCCGATGTTTTTGAGCTCAGTATATCTGAGGAAATGCCTATTTTAAATATTAATATTTCTGGAGATTATCCAATTGATAAATTAAAAGAATATGGCGAATACCTTCAAGACGAAATAGAGAATTTACTTGAAATTAAAAAAGTAGATATTCGAGGAGCCCAAGAAAAAGAAATTGAGGTTGCTGTAGACATTTACAAAATGATGGCCGCTCAAATTACTTTTAATGATATCATTGGTGCGATAAACAATGGTAATGTTACCATGTCTGCTGGTAACTTAATTGCTAGCGGTCAAAGACGTACAATTCGCATCATTGGTGAAATTGACAAACCATCTGAACTAGAAAACTTTGTCGTAAAATCTGAAGATGGGGAAGCAATTTACTTAAAAGATGTAGCAACCGTAAAATTTAAAGAAGAAGATAAAACAACTTTTGCTCGTGAATACGGCGAACCTGTTGTTATGCTAGACGTTAAAAAACGAGCTGGTAAAAACATGGTTATTGCTGTTGAGCAAATTAGAGTAATTGTTGAGGATGCTATTGAAAATGAATTCCCTAAAGATTTAAAAATTAGTATTGCTAATGATCAATCTTCAGTGACTATTGGTCAAGTAGATGATTTGGTAAACAACATCATTTTTGGTGTTATTTTAGTGGTAACGGTATTAATGTTCTTCTTAGGGTTTAAGAATGCCATTTTTGTTGGATTCGCTATTCCAATGTCTATGTTTATGTCCTTAATGATCCTTGAACTTTTGGGTCAAAGTTTAAATACCATGGTGTTGTTTGGTCTTATTATGGGACTTGGGATGTTAGTAGACAACGGTATTGTTGTTGTAGAAAACGTTTATAGACTTATGGATGAAGAAGGCATGAGTAGGCTTGAAGCGGCTAAAAAAGGTATTGGGGAAATTGCCTTCCCGATTATTATATCTACAGCTACCACCGTTGCTGCCTTTATACCTTTAGGATTATGGCCCGGTATTATGGGAGAATTCATGGTAATATTACCCATAACCCTATCGGTTGTTCTTGGATCTTCCTTATTTGTTGCTATTTTCTTTAACTCGGTATTAGTTTCTCAATTTATGAGTATTGATGATAAGGACATGCCCTTAAAGCAAATAATAAAAACAACAGCTATTATGGCTGGTATAGGTATACTCATTTTAATATTTGGTGGTACATATAGAGGTTTAGGTACTCTTATGATATTTACTGCGATTATGCTTTGGGCATACCGTTTATTTTTACGTAAGTGGGCCAATAGCTTTCAAACAAAAGCATTAGTAAAATTAGAAAACTGGTATGAAGGCCGATTGCGAAATGCGCTTTCTGGTAAAAAACCAATTTTATTAACCATTGGAACTTTTGCTTTATTGATACTTTCTTTTATTGCTTTTGGAGCATCCTTAAGTACGCAACGTACTAAAGTTGAGTTTTTTCCAGACAATAAGCCGAATCAGATTATTGTATATATAGAATACCCACAAGGTACTGATATCACCAAAACAAACACAATAACAAAAGAAATTGAAAAACGTGTTTATGACGTAGTAAATTCTAAAGATTACAGAGATGGAGACTATAACTTTTTAGTTGAAAGTGCTGTATCACAAGTAGGCGAAGGGGCTGGAAACCCTAACACTGATGGTGGCTCTTCGGCTGAAATGCCACACAAAGCAAAAATCACAGCCTCGATGCGGGAATATAAATTCCGTCGTGGAGAAGATAGCGAACTATTACGTCAAAAAGTACAAAAAGCTTTAGTTGGTATCTATCCAGGAGTATTAATATCGGTTGAGAAAGATGTTGCTGGCCCACCTGCAGGCTCTCCTATTAACATTGAAATTCAAGGAGATGACTATCTTGAATTAATTTCTACAGCTGAAAAAATGCGCGAATTTATCAATACCAAAAATATTGCAGGTATTGACGAGCTAAAAATAGATGTTAATAAAGATAAACCTACCATGCGTGTGGTTATTGACCGAGAAAAAGCTGGAGAATTAGGCATCAGCGCCGCTCAAGTTGGTACGCAATTGCGCAACTCTATTTTTGGCTCTAAAGCGGGTATCTATAAAGAAGACGGCGATGATTATGACATTTATGTGCGCTTTAATAAAGAGGATCGCTACAATACCAGTGCATTATTCAATCAAAACATAACGTTTAGAAATACGAAAGGCCAAATGATCAGTGTTCCTTTATCTGCTGTAGCAAAGAAAAGTAACAACTCTGGTTATAGTGCCATTAAACATAAAGACACCAAGCGTGTTGTAACGGTATATTCAGCCATGTCTCCTGGACATACAGATGCTGGAGCAATTGTTGCTAAAATTCAAAATGAAATGAGAAGTTTTGAAGACACACCAAACGGGGTTGAGATTGATTACACGGGACAAATAGAAGAACAAAATAAACAAATGACCTTTTTAGTGGGTGCATTTTTTACCGGTTTGGGATTAATATTTTTCATATTAATCTTCCAATTTAACTCTATTTCTAAACCTGCTATAATCATGATTGCTATATTCTTAAGCTTCATTGGTGTATTTGGTGGTATTGTTATTTCTGGTAGTGCATTCGTTATTATGATGACCATGGTAGGTATTATATCACTCGCCGGAATTGTAGTAAATAATGGCGTGGTATTACTTGATTATGCACAACTACTTATCGATAGAAAGAAAAATGATCTTGATTTAGAAGAGGAGGACTATTTATCAGAAAATGATTTATTTGAAAGTATTGTAAAAGCTGGTAAAGCGCGTTTACGCCCTGTTTTACTAACTGCAATCACTACAATTTTAGGACTTATACCTTTAGCCATTGGTCTAAATATTAATTTCTTTACCCTTTTTGCAGATTTTAACCCTAACATTTATATGGGTGGTGACAATGTTGTATTCTGGGGGCCTTTAGCTTGGACTGTAATATACGGTTTGCTAATAGCAACCTTTTTAACATTAATACTTGTACCCGTCTTATTTTTCCTAATCATGAAGTTTAAAATGTGGTTACGCATTAAGTTTTCTAGCAAAGAAGAAACTCCTATGATAGAAAAGAATATCTCATAGTAGTACTAACACTTAAAAACGATACCCCCTCAAGAGCAAAGCTTTTGTGGGGGTATTTAGTTTTATACCAGTGATAGCTTCAAAAGCATTAACTCCTGCTACAGGTCGTTATCATTTAAATACGACTATCCGTTACCACCACAAATCTTGGTGGAGCGCTTACCATAGTACTATCAATGTTACCCTGTTTATTCTAACGATCTCGCTAGTACCCTATAAAACAAAAAAAGCCCTGATATAATTATCAGGGCTTTTTGCTATATTTTAAATACTTTATTTATTACTTACAACGGCTCCTTTTGAGTCAAGGGTAGTAACACCAACTATTCTACTATCTTCAAAATCTACTTGTTGTAATTCCTCACCTTTCCAGAAAAACCAAGTTCCAGTTTTCTTTCCATTTAAGTATTCACCACTAGCTACTTTTTCACCCACTTGATCAAACATAGTCCACTCACCATGTAGTTTACCTTTTAAAAATTCTCCAGTTTGAGCAATTTCTCCATTATCATGGAAATAAGTGGCGATAACTTTATTACCATCTTTAGTAAATGTTGGCTTAGTTTCTTGGGCAGTTATTGCAACTGTTAAAAACAGTGCTAAAAAAAATGTGATAGTTTTCATGGTATATATATTTTAATATTATTATTCCTTTAGGTATGGTAACGTATCAAATATACAAATATTTTACCTTAAATGATCGTTTAATTTACATTAACTTTACATTAGAGTCATAAACAACTGTGAATCAATCAATAAACGAGTATTACTTTCCTCTTTTCACATAAAATTCTTATAAATCAGTGCTAATTAATTAGCATTAAATAGAAGATACTTACTAAATTTGCCATCAAAATAATTAAGCATGTACAGGAGTCATAGTTGTGGTGAATTAAGAGCTACAAACAATAATCAAGAAGTTATTTTATCTGGTTGGGTACAAAAAGTACGAGATAAAGGATTTGTAATCTGGGCAGATTTACGAGATCGCTACGGTATTACGCAATTAATTTTTGACGAAGAACGTACTTCAAAAGCTTTATTAGAACAAGCAAGATCTCTTGGAAGAGAATTTGTCATACAAATAAAAGGAACGGTAATAGAACGTGCTTCAAAGAACTCAAATATCCCTACAGGAGATATTGAAATTTTAGTAAAGGAATTAACCGTTTTAAACAAAGCCTTAGTTCCTCCTTTTACCATAGAAGATAAGACCGATGGCGGTGAAGATATCCGCATGAAATATCGCTACTTAGACATTAGAAGAAATCCTGTTAAAAACAACCTTATTTTTAGACATAAGGTTGCTATGGAGGTACGCAAATTTTTATCAGATGAAGGTTTTATCGAAGTAGAAACTCCGTATTTAATAAAATCTACTCCAGAAGGTGCGCGTGATTTTGTAGTTCCAAGTAGAATGAATGAGGGGCAATTTTATGCTTTACCACAATCGCCACAAACCTTTAAGCAATTGCTTATGGTAGGAGGAATGGATAAGTATTTCCAGATTGTAAAATGTTTTAGAGACGAAGATTTAAGAGCAGACAGACAACCAGAATTTACACAAATTGATTGTGAAATGGCGTTTGTTGAGCAAGAAGATATTTTAAATATATTTGAAAACTTAACAAAATATCTTTTAAAAGAGGTTAAAGGTTTTGAAATAGACAGTTTTCCTAGAATGACGTATGATGATGCCATGCGTACTTATGGTAATGACAAACCAGACATTCGTTTTGACATGAAGTTCGGTGAGTTAAACAACGTAGCACAACATAAAGAGTTTGGTATTTTTAATGATGCCGAATTAGTGGTTGGGATTGCGGTACCAGGCGCAGCGACTTATACTAGAAAAGAAATTGATGCCTTAATTGATTGGGTAAGAAGACCACAGGTTGGAGCAAAAGGAATGGTTTATGCCAAATACAATGAAGATGGCAGCTTTAAATCATCTGTAGACAAATTTTATGATCAGGAAGATTTAGCAAAATGGGCAGAAGTTACCAATGCTAAACCTGGTGATTTAATTTGCGTACTCTCTGGTGATGCCAACAAAACAAGAACGCAATTAAGTGCGTTACGTATGGAACTTGCAGAACGTTTAGGCTTAAGAAATCCTGAAGAATTTGCACCGTTATGGGTAATTGATTTTCCTTTATTAGAGCTAGATGAAGAAACAGGGCATTACCATGCCATGCACCACCCTTTTACCTCTCCAAAACCAGGTCAACTAGAATTGTTAGATACTGACCCAGGAGCTGTAAAAGCAAATGCTTATGATTTAGTTTTGAATGGAAATGAAATTGGTGGCGGATCTATTCGTATTCATGATAAAGATATGCAAGCTACCATGTTTAAGCATTTAGGCTTTACACCAGAAGAAGCAAAAGCTCAATTTGGCTTCTTAATGGATGCCTTTCAATACGGGGCACCACCACACGGAGGCTTAGCCTTTGGCCTAGATAGATTAGTCGCTATTCTAGGAGGGCAAGAAACCATTAGAGATTTTATTGCATTCCCAAAAAATAATAGTGGACGCGACGTTATGATAGATGCGCCTGCAAAAATTGATGAAGTTCAACTAAAAGAATTACATCTAAAATTAGATTTAAAAGCGTAAAACATAATCCCGAACTATTTCGGGATTCTTTATATAATGGAAAAACTTAAAAGAACTTGGTTTACCAAATTTTTAATATGGAGAGTTAAGCATATCTCGGAACGCCAGTTTATTTATATTCTAAGTATTTTAGTGGGTTTCACCTCGGGTGTTGGGGCTGTCATACTTAAAAACCTTACGCATTTTTACCAACACCTATTAGAAGGAAAGCTGGTTAATGATTACCATCAAGCCTTTTTGTTTATTTTTCCATTAATAGGCCTCATACTGGTCTACCTAGTGATTAAATTTGTTATTAGGCACAAAGTTAATCACGGTATCCCTTCTACCCTTCATGCTATATCACAACATAAAGGAATTATCCGTAAATATCAAATGTTTGGCTCCCTCCTTACAGCGCCACTTACCGTAGGTTTTGGAGGCTCAGTAGGTCTTGAGGGCCCAACAGTAGCTACGGGTGCAGCCATAAGCTCTAATATTGCGAGGATGTTTCACATGAACCAAACCAACCGCAATCTTTTAATTGGTTGTGCTGCTGCAGGTGCCTTATCGTCCATATTTAAAGCCCCTATTGCTGCCATAATATTTGCCATAGAAGTATTTAGCTTAGATCTAACCATAGCATCCATGTTGCCATTACTTTTAGCATCAATTTCAGCGATAATTACGTCATATTTTTTCTTTGGAGATGATGTTTTACTACCTTTTAAAATTGAAGACACCTTTAAATTGGGCGATGTACCTTTTTTCATACTTCTAGGCATTATTGCTGGACTTACTTCTATATACTTTACTGAAGTATACGATAGAATACAAAAGTTTTTTGACAAAATAGGATCTCCTATAAAACGCTTATTTATTGGAGGTATCGGTATTGGAATACTCGTTTATTTTATACCGCCATTATACGGAGAGGGTTTTGATGTCATCAACAGTCTAGTACAAGGAAACCCAGAGAAAGTATTAAGAAATAATATTTTTGAACTGGATTTGACCAATGTCTGGATGGTAGTGATTCTTTTGATAGGATTGGTCCTCTTTAAAATTATTGCTAGTGCGCTAACTTTTGGAGCCGGTGGTGTGGGTGGTATTTTTGCTCCCGTTCTTTTTATGGGCAGTATTATGGGAAATTGCTTTGCAAAAATAATTAACAATATCGGAATTTTTGGGACTAAAGTTTCTGAAAGTAATTTTACTTTAGTAGGTATGGCTGGTCTTATGGCCGGTGTGTTACATGCACCTCTAACAGCAATATTCTTGATCGCAGAAGTTACTGGTGGTTATGACTTATTTATTCCTTTAATGATAACTGCCGCAATATCGTACTCTATAACCAAATATGTACAGCCTCATTCTGTTTATAATATGGAATTAGGAAGACGAGGAGATTTAATTACCCACGACAAAGACCATGCAGTATTAACCTTAATGGATATTGACAAAGTAATTGAAGACAATTTTGCCATTATCCACCCAGAAATGTCTTTAGGAGACATGGTTCATAATGCGGTAGTAAAATCTAACCGAAATATTTTCCCTGTAGTTGACAAAGATGATAATACCTTATTAGGCGTGATATTATTAGACGACATCAGGGCTATTATGTTTAATCAGAAATTATATAATGAAGTTTTTGCAACAGATGTAATGCATACGCCGCCAGAAATCATTGAGTTAGAGAAAGATAAAATGACAGAAATAATGCGTAAATTTCAAGATAGTGGCGCTTGGAACCTACCCGTTATCAAAAATGGATCTTATATCGGGTTTATTTCAAAATCTAAACTACTAACCGCATACCGTCGAAAATTAATAAATTTCACTAAGTAAAAGTAGCTATGAAATTAAAATATATTACCACGCTAGTTTTAATAGTTTCCTTAGCATCCATCATCTATGGTTTTATCATAAAAGAGGAGCAAGTAGCCTTTGCGCATAAATGTATTGGCTTAGGCACTGTGGGAATTTTTTTAATAGTCATGCCTTTATTTCTTATTAAAGAAAGCAAAGGAAAAAAAGTAAAAGACTATATGCTTACAGAAGAAAATATTCTTAAAATGCAAGGGAAAAAACCCAAAAAGACTGATAACCAGTAACCTGTGGTTCTATTTTTTTGCTCTGAAGTATATAAAATTCGTAAAATAGTATACATTTGCATATAATATTATTTTAATTTTATTCAAATGACTGGAACAGTAAAATTTTACAATGGATCTAAAGGCTACGGATTCATTACCAACGACAACACAGGAAAAGACATTTTTGTTCATGCAACCTCTTTAAATGGTGCGGAACTTAACGAAGGAGATCAAGTAGAATACGAAGAAGAGGATGGAGAAAAAGGTATAGTTGCTGCGCAAGTGCAAGTAATAGGCTAATTCTCAGTATTCTTTAAAAAATTAATAAGCTCTAAATTAAAAATTTAGAGCTTATTTTATTTAATTGAGATTTCGTTTTTGACTAAAGAAACGTTTTAACATAGCCGATGCCTCTGCTGCTAACACGCCTCCTACTATTTTAGTTTTGGGATGTAAAGTTGTACCCATAGCACCACAACCACGCTCTACATCTTTTGCTGCGTAAACAATTTTTGATATCTGACTCCAATACAAGGCACCAGCACACATTTGACAAGGCTCTAGCGTTACATATAAAGTACAATCTTTAAGGTATTTACCTCCTAAAAAATTAGCAGCTGCCGTAATTGCTTGCATCTCTGCATGCGCAGTAACATCATTTAATTGCTCTGTTAAATTATGTGCTCTTGCAATTATCCTATCTTGGATAACAATTATAGCCCCTACTGGAACCTCTCCTTTTTCAAAAGCCATAGCTGCTTCTTGCAAGGCTTTTTTCATATAATAAGTATCATCAAAAGGTAATATCATATACCAAAAGTATTAAAAGTTAATTGTTCTTGACTAATTTGAAATTAAAACCTTAAAAAAAAGAGAAAGATGTCAATTTTGAACATATAGTGCATAATTGAATGAAAATCTAACGGTAAGAATATTTCAAAATAAGTACTTTTGCTTGATTTTAGATTTCATATGAATAGCTCCATTTTACAACATATTAATTCTCCTGAAGAATTAAGAAAACTGTCTCTTGAACAGCTACCTAAACTTGCGCAAGAATTAAGAGAATTTATTATTGCCATCGTCGCTACAAAAGAAGGTCATTTAGGAGCTAGTCTAGGTGTAGTGGAACTAACGATTGCCTTACATTATGTTTTTAATACACCAATAGATAACCTTATTTGGGATGTAGGCCACCAAGCATACGGTCATAAAATACTAACAGGTAGAAAAGAAATTTTTGAAACCAACAGACAATTAAATGGTATCAGTGGTTTTCCTAAACGAAGTGAAAGTAAGTATGACACCTTTGGCACAGGTCATAGCTCTACCTCTATCTCTGCTATTCTTGGAATGGCACTTGCTGCAAAATTAGATGGTGCCTCAGAAAAAAACCATATCGCCGTTATAGGCGATGCTTCTATTGCCAGCGGAATGGCTTTTGAAGCACTAAACCATGCTGGAGCAACAGATGCTAATATTTTAATTATTCTAAATGATAATGCTATAGGAATTGATCCTAGTGTTGGAGCGCTAAAAAAATACCTGACTAACGTAAAAAAGGGAACAGCAAAAGATGAAAACATTTTTGAATGTTTAAATTTTGATTATACAGGACCAATAGACGGTCATGATATAGAATTGGTTATTTCAACTTTAGAAAAATTAAAAACTAAAAAAGGCCCAAAATTATTACACCTCATTACCACCAAAGGAAAAGGCCTAAAACAAGCAGAAGAAAACCAAGTAATCTATCATGCTCCTGGAAAATTTAATAAAGAAACAGGAGATTTACTTCCTAAGTCAAAAGAATTTCAACCTGCTAAGTATCAAGATGTATTTGGACACACCATTGTTGAATTAGCTAGACATAATAAAAAAATTATAGGCATAACTCCAGCAATGCCTACAGGAAGTTCCTTAAAATTTATGATGCAAGAATTTCCTGAAAGAGCCTTTGATGTTGGTATTGCAGAACAACATGCAGTTACCTTAGCAGCAGGGATGACTACGGAAGGTTACATGCCTTTTTGCACGATATATTCTACGTTCCTGCAACGAGCTTATGACCAAGTTATACATGATGTAGCCATACAAAACTTACCCGTAATCTTTTGTCTAGACAGAGCTGGTCTAGTAGGCCAAGATGGCGCCACACACCATGGATTATATGATATTGCCTATTTAAGGTGCATTCCTAATTTAATTCTTGCCGTTCCTATGAATGAACTAGAATTAAGAAATATGATGTATACTGCACAGTTAGGTTTAAATCACCCCATAGTTATAAGATACCCTAGAGGACGCGGTGTATTAAAAGAGTGGAAAGTTCCTTTTGAAAAAATAGAAATAGGAAAAGCCAAAAAACTCAAAAATGGAACGAAAATTGTGGTACTTTCTATAGGTCATATAGGCAACATGGTAACAGATGTGCTCCATGATATTGAACCTAATGAGAAGATAGGCCATTACAACATGCGATTTATAAAACCTTTAGACAGCACAGCATTAAAGCATATATTTGATTCTTACGATCATATTATAACTATAGAAGATGGTTGTAAAATTGGAGGTTTTGGAAGTGCTATTGTAGAATTTGCTAATGAATTATCCTACCATAAACCAATAACAGTTTTAGGTATTGATGATAAAATTATAGAACACGGAACAACCAAAGAGCTTCATCAAATTACTAAGATTGATGCTTTATCCTTTAAATTGAAAATCAACACCATACTTAATGCAACTAAATAGTCTGAAATTAACCGCTTTCTTATTCCTATTCTTGTGTGTATCTAAAATTAGTGCTCAGGACAGCATCCCTGAGCCTCAAGAAATAGATTCTATTGCTATAGACACAATTGTTATACGTTCATTTCAAAACCAAATTAAAAATATCCCTAGAGGTGCTAATTTAACCAATCCCGTAATATCATTTAAAAAGACAAAACCGCTAAAAAACAAATACCAAAGATTCAAAATTCCATCCTTTTGGGATATTGAAAATAAGATTGGTATGAATTTTAGTGAGGTGGCTTTTGTAAATTGGAATGCCGGTGGAAATAATTCTATTTCTGGGGCTGCAAATGCAAAATTTGTTAGAAACTATAAATTTAGGTACATACAATGGAATAATGACTTGGAAGTGCGCTATGGTTTAAATGCACAAGAAGATCGGGAATTAAGAAAAACAGAAGATGTTATTCGTTTCAGCTCTACCTTTGGCTATAGAAAAGATACCATTACCAATTGGTATTACTCCGTGAAAATGAATTTTAACACCCAATTTTCCAACGGGTACAAATACCCCGATACGGAAAGCCCTATTTCAACTTTTATGGCACCAGGCTATCTATTTCTAGGTGCTGGTACCTCATACATTCCTGAAGGCAAAAAATTTAACCTCTACATATCTCCCGTTACTCAAAAAGCTACTTTTGTTCTAGATCAAGCCCTAGCAAATAATGGATCATTTGGTGTAAAAAAAGCAGTTAAAGATGCAGAAGGCAATATTCTCGAGAAAGGTCAAAATGTATACATGGAACTTGGTTTTTTAATCACCAACACTTGGGAAAAAGAGATTATGACCAATGTATTTATGAACCACAGAATAAGTTTATACACCGATTACCTGAATAGTCTTGGAAATATTGATGTAGATTGGGAACTTAATTTTAACCTGAAAGTTAACAAATATATTACGAGTACTATAGGTACTCAAGTAATTTTTGATGATGATATCTTATTTGATGAAGTTACGGATGACGATGGTAATATTACTCAAAAAGGAGTACCCAAAATTCAGTTTAAACAAATTTTGGGTGTAGGTCTTTCCTATGACTTTTAAAGTGTTTTATAATTGTTTCCCCATAATTTTATTGTGAATATGGACTGCCGCGCTGTCCGATAGACTCGCTACATAACAACATGTGTTTAATAAAATGTCATATGCAGAGCCATCCGTAATTTTATAATTTCCTGGTAGCGTTTTTATTAAAAGCTTGTCATAATTAGAAGCTATACCTTCCTTTTTATTCATTAAAGCCTTAGTGTATACGTTGAGTATATCTGAGATAATTTTATATCCCGCTATCTCTTTTTCAACAACCTCTTGAGATTGATAAATTTTATCAATACTAATTTTTATAATATCATCAATTTGCGCTTTATAATCACTTTTATCTAACAAAGCCACATGAAACTCCCCAGCCAAAATAGCAGTTTCATTTTCAACAAAGATCCGCACCGCATCGGTAATAAGGGTGTTAATCGCCAGGGCTCTTAAATAACTTAAGCGGTCTTCCCTATGTGCCATAGAAGTATACTTCTTGGTATTAATGCTATTTTTGACCAGCTTTATTAAATACTCTAAAGCAAATTCTTCAGAAATTAAGCCTAAATTAATTCCGTCTTCAAAATCTATTATGGTATAACAAATATCATCTGCAGCTTCTACTAAAAAAGTTAAAGGATGTCTTGAATAACTAACTGACGCTCCTGCACTTGTTTGAACTAACCCTAACTCTTGTGCAACTTGGATAAACTCCTTTTTATCAGATTGAAAAAAACCAAATTTCTTATCGGCAATATGCTTTGTTGGACTTTTGGGAAGTGATTCTTTAGGATATTTCATAAAAGCGCCTAACGTACTATAACTTAACCGGAGTCCGCCTTCTACTCCTTGCCTAGAAGCAGTTAACAATCGAAATCCATTAGCGTTTCCTTCAAAATCTATTATATCTTGATATTCTTTATCAGAAAGCTTGTCTTTATAATGCAAACCGCCACCTGTTTTAAAAAACTCTCCGATTGCTTTTTCTCCGCTATGACCAAAAGGTGGGTTTCCAATATCATGAGATAATGCCGCAGCAGCAACTATAGCACCAAAATCATTCATTTGATATCCATGAACTTCACTTAAATAAGGATGCTTTTCAAGAATTTTTTTTCCGGCTATACGCCCCAAACTTCTACCAACAACAGAAACTTCTAGACTATGGGTAAGTCTTGTGTGCACAAAGTCTGTTTTAGAAAGAGGTATTACTTGGGTTTTATCTTGTAGCGACCTAAAGGCAGAAGAAAATATGATTCTATCATAATCTACCTCAAACCCTAATCGTGTTTCATCTTGTTCTTTTCGTAATCTTTTATGATTATCCCCTTGTCGTTTCAATGAAAGTAACTGCTCCCAGTTCATAAGCATCATAATTTTGTGCAAGATACATTTTTTTAAAAGTAAGCAAGCTTACAAATCGTATGGTTTCGAACCAGAAACATAACCTACTGGAAATATATTTTTAACCTGAAGATAACTTTAAGTTT
This sequence comes from Cellulophaga algicola DSM 14237, assembly GCF_000186265.1. Taxonomy (NCBI): domain Bacteria; kingdom Pseudomonadati; phylum Bacteroidota; class Flavobacteriia; order Flavobacteriales; family Flavobacteriaceae; genus Paracellulophaga; species Paracellulophaga algicola. The sequence goes on along the minus strand of NC_014934.1, from coordinate 2,005,984 downwards.
ACATTCTGTCTTTTAATTTGCATTGCAATTTAAAAGCATTTAATCAGCGATGAATAAAGCAGTTAGTATTATACTTTTCTTTTTTACGGTAGTTACCTTTTCACAGAATACGGGAACAATTATGGGTACTGTTTCTGATATTGAATTAGAAAATGAGTCATTATTATTTGCTGCTGTCCAAATTAAGGACACTCCTAGTGTCGCTCAAACAAATTTTCATGGAAATTATGAATTTGAAAACATTACTCCTGGAGATTATATTTTAGTTTTTAGTTTTCTTGGGTATGAAACCAAAGAAATAGCCGTTACCGTAAAGGACAATGAAATTACCAAAATTAATGGTGCATTAAAATCCAGAACTATAGCAATAGATTTACTTTCTGATGAAAGCATTGTGACCACGGAAAAACCAAAAAGCACAATTTCTAGAAGAAGTTCTTCTTTAAAATAAGCCCCTAAACGATTAGTTTCTGAATTTTGGACGACATTTAGGGCATTACAAATCGAATTTGCATAATTTAGCTCTAAATAAGGTAGGTCTTATATCATAACCTTATATTAACTTTAATACCAGATATTAATGGCATTTTTGCCGTTAGATACACGAATTAATGGGTGAAAATATATATTTATTCATGATTGTTGCCCTAGCGGTATTAGCAATCACGGATTTAGTAGTTGGCGTTAGTAATGATGCTGTTAATTTTTTGAATTCAGCAATTGGTTCAAAAGCAGTCTCTTTTAGAACAATTATGATTGTTGCCAGTGTTGGTATTGCTCTCGGAGCGGTATCATCAAGTGGTATGATGGATATTGCAAAAACAGGTATCTTTAACCCAAATAACTTTGTTTTCTCAGAAGTCATGATCATTTTCATGGCGGTCATGATTACAGATATTTTACTTTTAGATTTTTTCAACACGCTAGGCATGCCTACCTCAACAACGGTTTCCATTGTTTTTGAGTTATTAGGTGCTGCAGTTGCTATTTCTATTTTAAAAATACTTGACTCTGATGGTAGTCTCTCTACTTTAGGAGAATATATCAACACAGATAAAGCTACTGAAATAATTATAGGGATCTTATTATCTGTAGTCATTGCATTTACAATAGGAGCTATTGTTCAGTTTTTCTCTCGCTTGTTGATTACTTTTAAATTTGAAAAACAAGCAAAATGGGTAAGCGCAATTTTCGGAGGATTTGCAATTACTGCAATCATTTATTTCATTATTGTGAAAGGATTAAAGAGCGCTTCTATACTAGAAGGCCCTGTATCTGAATTTATTGCAACACAGACCAATTTATTTATTCTCTTAAATTTTATCTTTTGGAGTTTACTATCCCTTTTACTTACAAGCGTTTTTAAAACCAATATCTATAAATTAATCATTCTTCTAGGAACTTTTGCCTTAGCAATGGCTTTTGCTGGTAATGACTTAGTAAATTTTATTGGTGTACCTATTGCAGCATTACAATCCTATTTAGATTGGAGTACTTCAGGCATTGAAGCAACTCAATATAATATGTCTGGCTTAACCAATGCAGTAAAAATGCCTATTTTACTTCTATTGCTATCCGGCGTAATTATGGTTTTAACCATTTGGTTTTCTTCTAAAGCTAAAAATGTAGTTAAAACAAGTGTAGATTTATCTAGACAGGATGAGGGTGAAGAACGTTTTGAACCTAATTTTTTATCGCGACAAATTGTACGTTTTGCTGTAAAAGCCTCTGAATCTTCTTCTTCTTTGTTACCAAATAGCCTACAGGAACGCATAAATTCTCGTTTTGAGAAATTAGCGCCATCTGTTTTAAAGGTAAAAGAGCAAGACAAACCTGCTTTTGATTTAGTAAGAGCAGCTGTAAACCTTATGGTTGCGAGTATATTAATATCTCTTGCCACATCAATGAAATTACCACTATCTACTACGTATGTAACTTTCATGGTTGCTATGGGCTCTTCTTTAGCAGATAAAGCATGGGGTGCAGAAAGTGCTGTATATAGAGTAGCAGGTGTTTTAAATGTTATTGGCGGATGGTTCTTTACTGCTATCATTGCTTTTGTAGCTTCTGCAATCATTGCCATATGTATTAACTACGGTGGTATATTCGCTATAGGCGTTTTCTTAACCTTAGCTTTTCTAATGATTTTTAGAAATTACTTTAAGCAAAGTAAAAAAGCACAAGAAATAAAAGCAGAAGATACGCTTAGAAAATCTGAAAGTAGCTCCATACAAGGTGTTATTGAAGAAAGTGCAAATAACATATCCAATGTTGTTAGACGAAGCAACAAAATATACACTATAGCCATTGATGGATTAGCACGTCAAGACTTAGACTCTTTAAAAAAGAATAAAAAACAAGTAAATAAACTATCTGCAGAGATTGACGAATTACGGGATAATATCTTTTATTTCATTAAAAACCTAGATGAGGCCAGTGTTGGGGCTAGTAATTTTTACATTAGCATACTAGGGTATCTACAAGATATGGGGCAGTCTTTAGAATATATAAGTAAAGTAAGTCACAAACACATTCACAACAATCATAAGAAGCTTAAATACAATCAAATTAAAGAATTAAAAGAGATTGATTCAAAATTAGAAAGTGTTTTTAACGCTACAAAAATTGCCTTTGAAACCAGATCTTTTGAAAAGATAGGAAACATTATAAAAAATAAGAATGAAGCCTTTGATTTAGTATCTCAAAAAATAGAGAAACAAGTTGAAAGAACTAGAACAGAAGAATCTAGTCCTAAAAACACTACGTTATACTTTTCATTATTACAAGAGACCAAAGACTTACTAACGGCTTTAATGAATCTTTTAGAGCTGTACTATAACGAACATGATAGCTCTGTAGAACCTGCTAAGGTTGATTTATCACATCAAAATAACAAATAAGAATCATCTGGATTTTTAGAAGGCTTAAAAAAAGGGAGAAATTAATTATAATTTCTCCCTTTCTATTTACTTTCCAGCTGTTGTATTTAAGAACTCATCTATACGCGCAATAGCATCATCATAATGATACTGTGTTACTGTATTTACGCCAGAGTTTCTGGCTTTTTTAAGTCGAGAGCGCAAACTAGCTAGCTCTCCTCTCACTAAAGGTCTTACATCTGACAGCGCAACATCATAGCTTATAGCACCTTCAAACCCTGAGCTACCAGGGCGTCTTTCCGCGGCTTCTTCTTTAAGTAAATACCCCATTCTATCTATATAAGAGCGTTGTAAGTTTCTTCTATAGATAGCTACGTTTTTAGCTCTATTCGCTTCGCTCCAAATACCCGAGCGTAAATCTTTCAACATTTCTAAAGCACTGTAATAATTTGTATCTGTAGTTTCTGCATCAATTAGCCTACCTATTCGCTCAAAACTCAATAGTGAATTTAGGTGTCTTTCTTGCAATTTTCTTACTTTTTCAAAATATCCAGCATGATCAATATTCTGAAGAATATTTTTATCGATTAACCATTCTGGAGTATCAAAAATATTCTTTTGCAACCATTGCATGGATGCTTTTTGAGATTTTTCGTCAAGATGTGTATAAATAAATCCGCCTTGTTCTGGTGTTTTTAAATCTTCAAAAACACCACCGATATTGGTCACCACATGACCAACATAACGGCTATAAACACCTAATAATTCTCCATACAACTCTTCTAAATCGTCATAATTATTAGTTTTATCAGAGGTCCATGCTGGCAAATTAGCGGCTACATATTTTAAATTTTTTAAACCATAAGTGCTCGCTGCAATAGGATCATCACCCACCCCTTCGGTTTGTGATTGCGGATCAAAAGTACTTGACTGCCTTCCAAATTTGTATTTAGGATCATTCGCTTTTTCTAAAATCCACTTATTTAATGTAGGCACCTCTTCTTCTGCAGTGTTGGCTGCAGCAATATAACGATAACCCCAATTCGTAGCATAGTGATCATAAGGCCCCATTTGGCGAATAAAGCGAACATTTTTATCACCTGGTTGAGCAACATAGTTATACCGCGTATAATCCATTAAACTTGCCGCCAACCCAAACTCTTGCGTAAACGCACCATCTCTTAAAGAAGCTACAGGATAGGCATAACTAGCCGCCATATTATGAGGAAAACCTAAGGCATGACCAACCTCATGTGCAATAACCATACGCATCATTTCTCCTATTTCTTCAGCTGGAGTATCTAAAGTACGTGCTGATGGATTAGCCGCTCCTGTTTCTAATAAATAACGGTTTCTATAACTTCTTAAGTGATTGTGATACCAAATAATATCACTCTCTATAATTTCTCCACTTCTTGGATCGGACACACTAGGGCCAACCGCATTCCGAGTCGTACTAGCGACATAACGCACTACAGAATACCGAATATCTTCAGGACTAAATTCAGGATCTTCTTCTGGTGTAGGTGCATCTTTCGCTATAATAGCATTTTTAAATCCTGCTGCCTCGAAGGGTTTTTGCCAGTCCTCTATACCTTGTTTCATATAAGCCTTTAAATTCTCGGGAGTACCAGGATCTAAATAATAAACAATTGGCTTAATGGGCTCCACCAATTCCCCACGAGCATAAGCTTCAAGATCTTTTGGCACTAACCTCCAACGTCTGATATATGTTTTCTTATCTGCCTTTAACGCCATACTACCATAGTCATTCTGACTTACCGTAAAAAAGCCCACTCTAGGATCATACAACCTTGGCTGCATAGGAATTTCTGGCAAAAGAATCATAGATTGATTCATTTGCAGACTAATAGATTCTGATTTAGATTGTGTTGGCGGCTCTGAAGCAACATAGGTAAAGTCTTGCTTAACTTCTATGTTTTCAGGAAAACTCTTTATACTATTCACAAAACTCCTAGTAGCATCTAACTTTTTTACTTTATATTCTTTTCGTAACCTACTTGACAACCCACTTATCGCAGGCACATCTTCAGAAAAAAACTTCGTCACATTAATCACTACAGCAGTTGAGTCCGCATTAAAGGCTTTAATATCGAAAGCATATAAGGTTGGTTCAAAATTATTAACCTCAACAGACTTAGCAATTGCTTTTGTACTCGGAGCTGTATTAGAAAAAGACCTGATTTTTAGAAGTATTTTATCTTGAAAACGCACCCAATGTACTACTTGCTCATTGGTTTTAGAACCTGCATTCATATAACCACCTCCCAAGCCCTCTTGAATTTGAGCAACTCTACTTACCCAAAGCATATCTTTATTTAAGACCTTAAATGGTATTTCATAGAAGTACTCCTTTTTTACGTGATGTGTTTTAAACAAACCATCATCTGTTGTTGCATCTTTAGTGATTACAGCAGTATACGCTTTGATTGCATCTTTGTCTTTTGGAGTGGCTAGTACTGCAGCAGCTGCTTTAGATTTTTTATTTTTCTTCTTTTGCGCTTGTACACTTTCAATAGAAACAATGGAAAGGCACATAAATAGTAGTAGTAGTTTTTTCATGTAAAGGCTTAGATTATAACTTCCTAAAGTAGAAAAACAAAGAGCAATAGTAAAGCTTTTTAAAAAACCTTAACATTTTTTCACCTTAAATAACTCAAGAGTAGACTAAAGCTAAATTCACTGCAAATAATGCATACTATACAGCATTTTGTCTAGAACATACAATTTAACTAGCCTTATAGATACATTTTCATTAACTTAAAATGAGTTAATATACTACCTATGACATCTCATTTAAATAGAAAACTTATAAAGAGATACCAACTTTCTGTTGGGGTGGTATATATTTATGAAAACTATGCAATCTCTGAGATCAATGAAGGCATTGCGCTCTCCTATGAGAACGCCAAAGAGTTATTAGAGCTAGGAAAGGCTCATTATGGAAAACATACTCCGTTTGTCTTTATATCCAATCGAAAAAATTCTTATTCTTTTAATCCCACATCGCATTTTAAAACAATACCTGTATTCCCTAATCTAAAAGGTTTTGCCGTTGTAGTTTATGATAGTATGAATAAAGAAATTGCAGAAATGGAACAGTCCTTCGTGAACAAACCTGTAAATATTTTTGATAATTTAGACGAAGCTATAATTTGGGTAGAAAAGTTAATAGTTTCAGATTAGGTTAGTTCCTATAAAAATTCATTTCATCCATATATTTCCAAACTTCCGGAGGTAACATTGGCTTAATATTTTTGCCTTCCTTATGTTTCTTGCGAATAAATGTAGATGAAATTTCCATAATTGGTGCATCATCAACCCTAAATATTTTAGGATGGCTCAAAAACTGATGCGCTATTTTTCCGTCCGAAATTCGAGGATATACATGAATAGAATAATTTTCAAGTATAACCTCGTAATTCTTCCACTTGTGAAAACTTTTAAGGTTATCTTCTCCCATAATCAGAGAAAAATCATATCCATTAGGATATTTTTCCGAAAGATAGGCTAAGGTGGTTACTGTATAATTTGGTTGCGGAAGATTAAACTCAATCCTACTTGGTTTTAATTTATCATAAGCCTCTGTAGCTTCTAAAACCATTTGATATCTATGTTGATTATCTAATAGTGATTTCTTTGTCTTAAATGGACTTTGTGGTGTTATAACAAACCAAACCTCATCAAGATCTGAAAACTCTACCATATGATTACCTATGATTAAATGGCCACTATGTATTGGATTGAATGTCCCGAAATATAAACCAACTTTTTTCAAATTACGATTCCTTTTTAGATGCTAAAAATTCTTGTACCAATTTATAGGATTCATCTAAAGCAGTATCTAAATCGTAATTTTTAATGATTCTATCAAACTGTGGTGCAGTTGCTAATTCTACAGAAGCTTTAGCTATACGCATGTTTATTTTATCATCACTTTCTGTACTGCGTTTTTTTAATCTTATTTTAAGTTCATCTACACTCGGCGGTTTTACAAATACCGCTAAAGTTTGCTCCGGGAACTTCTTTTTTATTCTTAAACCTCCAACAACATCAATATCAAAAATTACATTTTTACCTTCTGCCCATAAACGTTCTACTTCCGTCTTAAGCGTTCCATAAAAATTATCCCTGTATACCTCTTCCCATTCTAAAAAGTCATCATTTTTAATATGTCTCTTAAATTCTGAAAGTGAAATAAAATAATAATGCTCTCCGTTTTTTTCTTTTCCTCTTCTTGGTCTAGACGTTGCAGAAATTGAAAAAGCGAGGTTTAAATCGTTTTTCTCTAACAAATGCCTGACGATTGTTGTTTTCCCACTTCCAGAAGGTGCAGAAAATATAATAAGCTTTCCACCTTTCATTATAATACGTTTAACATTTGTTCTTTAATCTTTTCTAACTCATCTTTCATTTGCACTACAACTTGCTGCAATGGAGCAAAATTGGCTTTAGAACCAATAGTATTTACTTCTCTTCCTATTTCTTGGCAAATAAATCCTAATTTTCTTCCATTAGAATCTACTGACTTCAAGGTCGTCAAGAAATAATCTAAATGATTATTTAAACGTACTTTTTCTTCTGTTATATCGTATTTCTCTAGATAATAGATCAATTCTTGCTCAAACCTATTCTTATCTAAGTTTACGGAAAGGTCTGCAACTGCTTTTTCTAAACGCTCACGAATAGTACTTAAACGATCAATATCTAATTTTTCTACTTCGGTAAGTAAATTTTTTATCGTTGTAACTCTACTTACAAAATCATCATCTAAAACCTGACCTTCTTCCGATCTAAATTTGTTGATCTCTTCTAGCGCAACAACTAAAGTTTCTTCTATGGCAACAAATTCTTTTGCGTCAATATCTTCACGCTCCGTCTTCATTGCATCCGGCATTCTAATTGCCATCTCTAATAAGCGAGCATCTTCCACATTAGCAATAGCGCTAAGTTGCTTCATATATTGACGTAACACAACTTCGTTAATTACGGATGAAGTTTCATCGCCCGTATTTTCAATATACAAGCTAAAATCAATCTTACCTCTAACTAAAGCAGTAGCTATCGTTTTTCTTAATTGTAGTTCTTTTTCTTTATAAGAAGATGGTATTCTCGCATTTAAATCTAAACTCTTACTGTTTAAAGATTTAATTTCGATGGTTATTTTTTTACTAGGAAGCTGTATCACATGCTTCCCAAAACCCGTCATAGACTGAATCATAAATAGCTATTAATTTAGGCAAAGGTAATTAAAAAATCACCTTTACTTATTTTCACTTCATCGCAAACTTAGAATCTGCAAATAAAAGGTGTTATTTTAACGCTCTTACCCATATGTTTCTAAAGCTAACACCACTATCATCCCCATGATCTTGAAGAATTATAGGAGCTTTACCATGCGCTTCATTTTTAGGCCAACCAATATAAGGTGTGGTACCTTTTATCGCTACATGGTCCTGCACTAAAATACCATTATGCAAAACCGTAATAGTAGCAGCAGTAGTCTTTTGCCCTTTTTTATTAAATTCTGGTGCATGATAAATAATATCATACGTATTCCATTCCCCACTAGGCACAGAAGCTTTTGCTAAAGGAATATGTTGCTTGTAAATTGATGCTACTTGACCATTTACATAGGTATCATTATCATTATTATCTAAAATTTGAACCTCGTAACGGCCTTGAAGAAAAATACCACTATTAGCTCTACTTTGGTTGTCTCCTTTCACCACTGCAGGAGATTTCCATTCTAAATGCAATTGAATATCTCCGAACTCTTGGACAGTCCTAATATCTCCTGCCTTATTTTTTACGGTAAAACTACCATCGGTATTAATAATCCAATCTGCTGGTTTATTCTCGTTGTTAACACTAACCCATTCATTAAGGCTATTGTTATTAAACAATACAATAGCATCACTAGGCACACCATTATTTTGCGCAGGTTTTACCACAGGAGGAACAGGTGCATAAAATTCAGTCTGTTCCGGCGTAGTTGGTTCCTCCCCTGAATATTCATCATACGTAATCACAGTAGGCTCTTCTGTTGTTTTAACTTCTTTAGTTTGTGCATTACAAGAAAAGAAAGTAAGCAACGTAACCATATAAAAATATTTCATTGGTACTGACATTAAGTTGAGTGTTTTTAAAGTTGTTTGATTTTTATATTTCGATAAGACACGCCATCTCCATGATCTTGCAAACCAATTTTACCTGTGGTATACTTACCAAAATGTTCCCAATCTGCAAATTTCGATGTTGCGACCATCTTACTCCACTCCGGATCATTTACAGGAAATTCTACAACCATGGTGCCGTTAAGCATTACACTACCTGTATTGGTTTTATGATTAATAGTAATTTCACACGTATTCCATTCTCCAACTGGATTTGTAACATCTTCTGACGGTGCAATCATATCATACAATGCACCTGCTTGATGTGTTGTTCCTGCTTTAGCATCAGGATGTTTTGTATTATCTAAAACTTGTATTTCTGGCCCTGTTTGGTAGGCTTCTGTAAGTGTAGAATCTTCTTTTACACCCCAAAAAATACCACTATTACCTGCTTCTGCTATTTTCCATTCTAAGGATAGTACAAAATCTGTGTATTCCTCTTTGGTCACTAAGTTGTAAGCATCGCCAGAATTTCTTTCTTCTGGGGGATAAAATACCATGGCACCATCTTCTATTTTCCATTGGCTAGAAACCCCATCTTTTGCGTATTCTTTCCATTGGTTAAAATTAGCTCCATCAAAAAGCACTACCCATTCATTGGCTAACTCCATTTCTTTTGCGGTAGGATTTTCTGTTGTTTCTTCATTTAAATCAGGTGTTTTTTTACCCTCATCTTTACAACTGATAAAAAATGCCAGAAAGGCAATTAGTATAATTTTGTTCATCATTTAAAAATTAAATTCCTAAAATTTTCTTTAACACCTCTTTATCAATCTTTGACCCAGCAAAATCATCAAATGTTTTCTCTGTAGCCTCAATAATATGATCTTGAATAAATTTAACCCCTTCTCTTGCACCTTGTTCCGGACTTTTTATGCAACATTCCCATTCCATAACTGCCCAAACATCACAACCGTACTGTGTTAGTTTAGAAAAAATTGTTTTAAAATCTATCTGGCCATCTCCTAAAGATCTATAACGCCCTGCTCTATCTCCCCAATCATTATAGCCCCCAAAAGCACCTTTTTTTCCTGTTGGGTTAAACTCAGAATCTTTTACGTGGAATGATTTAATAAATTCATGGTAATGATCTATATAAGTGATATAGTCTAACTGTTGCAAAACAAAATGACTAGGATCATAAAGGATATTTACGCGCTTATGATTATTCGTTGCTTTTAAGAAACGTTCAAAAGTATCGCCATCATGCAAATCTTCTCCAGGGTGTATTTCATAACACACATCAACCCCTTGTTCATCAAAATGATTTAAAATTGGCATCCAACGCTTTGCTAATTCTTCAAAACCCATTTCTACTAAACCAGCAGGTCGTTGCGGCCATGGGTGCATTGTATGCCAAAGCAAAGCTCCAGAAAAAGTAGCATGGGTATTTAAACCTAAGCGTCTACTTGCCGTAGCTGCTTTTTTTACTGTTTCTACAGCCCATTCCGTACGTGCTTTAGGGTTGTTTTTTACTTTATCTGGTGCAAAATTATCAAACATTAAATCATAAGCTGGATTTACAGCAACCAACTGCCCTTGTAAATGCGTTGAAAGCTCGGTGATCTCTAATCCGTACGAATTAACTTTACCTTTAAGTTCATCACAATAGGTTTGACTTTCTGCAGCCTTATCTAAATCTATTAAAAAATCTACCCAAGTAGGAATTTGAATTCCTTTATATCCTAAATCTGAAGCCCATTTACACATTCCGTCTAGAGAATTGAATGGTGCTTTACTGTCTACAAATTGTGCTAAAAAAACTGCAGGTCCTTTTATTGTTTTCATCTTTATTTTATTAAATATTTAAAAAATTACGTTTCGAATGATTTGATTACTAAAAAATTAAGAATTAATCTCTTATATTTAATGTTTGTATTCAAAGTCCATTTTAAAATTGGCAATGACTAAATATACTAATTACAATAGAATAATAACACATATACAGCCATGAATCAACACGAGGAATATGACGCAATCGTTGTAGGAACAGGAATTACAGGAGGATGGGCAGCAAAAGAACTCTGCGAAAACGGATTAAAAACATTAGTTCTAGAAAGAGGACCTATGGTAGAACATATTAAAGATTATAAAACCATGAATGATGACACTTGGGATTATGGTTTGAAAGGGGAACTTTCTAGGGAAGATAAGAAAAAATATCATGTTCAAAATAGAGTAGGCTGGGCTCCAAAAGAAGACTCCAAACATTTTTTTGTAAACGATTTAGAGCATCCTTATGAAGAAACTAAACGATTTGATTGGATTAGAGGGTATCATGTAGGTGGAAGATCATTAACTTGGGGAAAACAAACGTACCGTTGGAGCGATTTAGATTTTGAAGCCAATAAAAAAGACGGCCATGGTGTTGATTGGCCGGTACGCTACACAGACATTTCTCCATGGTATGATAAAGTAGAAGAATATATTGGCGTAAGCGGACAGAACCTAGGCTTAAAGCAATTGCCTGATGGAAAATTTCAACCTCCGATGGATTTGAACTGTGTGGAAATAGATTTACAAAAATCTATGGCTGAAAAGTTTGATGATGGACGTTTGCTAACTATTGGACGTGTTGCTCATATTACAGATAAAGAAAAACCTATGGAGGGCAGACAACCCTGCCAATACAGAAATAGATGTTGGAGAGGCTGCCCTTTTGGAGGATATTTTAGCAGTAACTCTTCTACATTACCTGCAGCAGAACGCACAGGAAACATGACCCTAAGACCTAATTCTATTGCATATGAAGTTATTTATGACGACACTACCAAGAAAGCTACAGGGGTAAAAATTATAGATGCAGAAACCAATGAAAAAATAACATTTAATGCAGATGTGATTTTCTTATGCGCTTCTTCAATGGCCTCCGTTGGTATCTTACTACAATCAAAATCTGAACGTTTTCCAAACGGATTAGGGAATGATTCTGACGCACTAGGAAGAGGTATTATGGATCACCATTATCAACTTGGTGCCAATGCAAAGGTAGAAGGCTATTTAGATAAATATTACAAAGGCCGAAGACCTAATGGGTTTTATATTCCACGATTTGTAAACTTAGATGAATCATCTGAAAAGAAAGATTACATAAGAGGCTTTGGATATCAAGGTAGCGCAAGCCGGGGTAGTTGGACAGAATCTGTTGCAGAGATGGGATACGGAGCGAGTTTAAAAGAAAATATTTTAAAACCTGGAGAATGGCAAATTGGCGCTACTGGTTTTGGAGAGTTTTTGCCGTATGATGAAAACCGCGTAACCTTAAGCGTTAACAAAAAAGATAAATGGGGATTGCCTCAGTTAAATTTTGATGTTGAATTCAAAGAGAACGAATACAACATGCGTAAAGATATTAAAACACAGATTGCTACTATATTAACAGAAGCGGGCTTCAAAGATGTAAATGTATACGATAGAGAAACAGGGCCAGGTCTTGGTATTCATGAAATGGGTGGTGCTAGAATGGGACACGATGCAAAAACATCTATTGTAAATAAATACAATCAAATACATAGTGTACCTAATGTATATGTTACAGACGGTGCTTTTATGTCATCCTCTAGTTGTGTAAACCCATCCTTAACCTATATGGCCTTTACTGCAAGAGCAGCAAACCATGCAGCAGAACAATTCAAATTAGGTAAATTTGTATAAGTAATAGACAAAAAAAATATGGACAATGCTTCAGCCCGAAATATGTGGGGCGATTATTTAGACAAACATTTAGAAGATGCTTTCGTTACAGCCCCAAAGAGCATTCATTTTTGCGATAATGAAAATGATGCGAATGAATGTGTAGAATTAGTTTTAAAAAACATAAAAAAGGCTACTTCCCCTTCCCTCTTAGGGCTGCAATTACAAAATGAGCCTTTACCTAAAATTGGCGATTTTCTAGTAGTAACAGATTGGAGTGGTAAGGCAAAGTGCATTGTAAAAACTACGGCCGTAAAACTAAAGCCTTTTTTTAGCATAAATGAAGATTATGCACGACTAGAAGGTGAAGGTGACAAAAGCTTAATACATTGGAAAAAAAGCCATTGGGAGTATTACACACGAGAACTAGCGCCTTTTAAAAGAGAACCTAGAGACAGTATGATTGTAGTATGTCAAGAATTTGAAAAAGTATTTAAATAAAAAAAAAGCCGCATAGTGCGGCTTTTTTTCTTTTTATGATTATATATTAATCTAAAACTACCCATGTATTCCCATTTTTATGAGAAGCCACTGTACTTTCTATAAAATTTAAACCTCTTACACCATCCATTATGGTTGGAAACTCACCGTCGTTATATTCTTGACCTCTAATTGCTTTTGATACTCCTAAGTATATATTAGCCATAGAATCAAAAATACCTTCTGGATGCCCTGGAGGCAACTTTGTGCCATCTAAAGACAACTTAGAGTTATAGGCATGACCTGGTTTGTAAACCTGTAATGGCTTATCATCACTCATAACGTATAGGTAGTTAGGATTTTCTTGCTCCCATCTTAAACCACCTTTATCGCCATAAATAGCAATCGCTAATCCGTTTTCTTCCCCTGTTGCAATTTGGCTTGAACGTAGCACACCTTTTGCATTTCCATCAAAACGAACCAATACTGTACCATCAATATCCATTTGATTGTCGTCATACAAGTAATTTAAATCGGCTAGAATAGATTTTACTTGCATACCAGTTGTATATTCAATCATATTAAAAGCATGCACTCCTATATCTCCCATGCAGCAGCTAATTCCTGCTTTCTCAGGATCTAATCGCCAAGTAGAAGACCTCTTTTCTTTATCATGAATTACTGGGTTTAGCCACCCCTGGTAATAACGCACATCTACCTTTTGGATCTTACCTAAAGCGCCTTGTTTAACCATCTCACGCATTTGACGCACCATAGGATACCCAGTATACGTATGGGTTACTGCAAAAATTGTCCCTGCCTTTTCTAAGGTAGCCTGTAGAATTTTAGCTTCCTCATAGGTGGTCGTCATTGGCTTTTCACAGATAACACTAAATCCGTTTTCCAACAATTTCTTCGCCATTGGAAAATGTAAAAAATTTGGTGTGAGTACTGAACATACTTGAATACGCTCTGATTCCGGAAGTTTCATCTCTTCTTCTACTAAGGTATCAAAATCCTTATAAATACGATTTGTTGGAATGTCTATTTCTTCAGCGAATGAAATATTATCCTCGAATTTGGGATTGAAAACTGCACCAACTATTTCGTAATTATCATTTATCTGCGAAGCAACTCTATGCAATATTCCAATAAGAGAGTCCCCTCCTCCTCCTAAAATTCCTAATCTAATTTTCTTTGCCATTTTTATATTTTAATCTTTATATTCAATTTTTTCATTTTTAAAAAATACCATAAAAAGCGCTAAGACTCCCAAAGCAAAAATTGCCGGATAGGTCCAAATAGTTTTCCAATCATGTAAATTCTCTGCAACTAAATAAGTATCCGTAATTTTACCCGCTACCCAGAAACCAATTAACATACCAATACCATAAGTGGCTAGGGTTATTAGTCCTTGAGCAGCGCTTTTATATTTTTCCCCTGCCTTAGAATCGGTATATATTTGACCAGAAACAAAAAAGAAATCATAACAAATACCATGAAGACCAATACCTATGATTAACATAAATGCAAATTCTCCTGCATTACCGTATGCAAAAAGCATGTAACGCAATGTCCAAGCAACCATTCCTGCTAAGATTGTTTTCTTAAACCCAAATTTCTTAAAGAAATAAGGCAACAGCAGCATAAAGAACACCTCAGAAGCCTGTCCTATTGTCATTTTCCCAGTTGGATTATTAACTCCTATTTCTGACAAAAATGGATTCGCATTTTGGTAATAAAACGCTAAAGGGATGCAAATAAATATGGAAGAGATAAAGAAAATTAAAAAATTTTTATCCTTTAACAATCGTAATGCATCAAGTCCTAATATGTCTGCTATTTTAACCTTTTCTCCTTTTGCTACTCCCGGAGGAGTTTTAGGAAGCGTAAAGCTAAACAAGCCTAATACTACGGAGGCTATAGCTACCATTAAAAAGGTGTTTTTAAGCATTCCAACCTCCCGCGATTCTGGTGAATCCCAGAAAAATACAAAACTAATTAGTAAGCCCGCAAGTATCCAACCTATAGTCCCAAAAACTCGAACCAAAGAAAATTCTTTTGCAGGATCTTTCATTTGCTTAAAAGATATAGAATTAACCAATGCCAATGTTGGCATATATAAAATCATATACCCTAATATATAAGGATAAAATGTAGCGAAATCTTCAGCGCCATACATTTGGTACATTAAAAAAGCACCCGCTAAATGCAACACCCCTAATATTCGCTCTGCATTAAAATACCTATCGGCAATAAGCCCTATAATAAACGGTGCGATAATAGCGCCCCATGACTGCGTAGAAAAAGCCATCCCTATTTCAGCGCCACTTGCATTAAGGTTATTGCCTAAAAAAGTACCTAAGGTAACAAACCACCCTCCCCAAATGAAAAACTCCAAAAACATCATCAAGGACAACTGAATCTTTACTTTTAATTTCATTTTATATTATATTATAATTTATATGCCGATTGCGCAATTCTTTGTGCTTCAATTTTTTTACGGATAACAAATAGAATACCAAACAATACCACTAACGCAAGTGGAAAGTATACCATAAAACCTAATACTGCTTTCCCTGCTGCAACTTCAGCTACTTCTCCTATTAATCCTGCAGCAAGTGCACTTTCTTTTTCAGTATCTAGTCTTGACCCAATAATTGGATTCCATATAGAGGTTGCAAACATTCCTGCACCACCTACTAAAGACATTCCAAGCGCCCCAGTTTTAGAAGTATATTCTGATACAAACCCAATCATAGTAGGCCAAAAATAACACACTCCTAATGCAAATAACGCTGCGGCTACATAAATCATAGCACCATCTGCAACACTCATAAAATAAATTGCTGTAGCGGTTATAATTGCAGACATAAGCAGCACCCCTATTGGGTTTAACTTATGGATAATTGGCCCTGCAAAAAAGCGACCTAAAGCCATTATACCTGTTACTAAAGCTAAAACAAGCATAGGGCTTGCTCCTGAACTCCCTAAGATAGATTCTATCCATTGTTGTGGTATAAATTCTGAAGTTGCTGTTAGCGTCATACATACCATCATGAATAAGAATAACGGATTTGCTAGTGCTTTAATGTTAGCTGATGTATTAGATTCAATATTTTCACTTTGAGGAAATTTCTGAGTAAATACCAAAAAGCCATAAATTGCTGTTGGAATTAACATCGTAGCAATTTGCATTTGCCAGTTTATACCTCCGTCTGTCATAAATTTAGACACTAAGGCCCCAATTACAAGACCACCAGGAAACCACACATGAAATTTGTTCAACATAGCAGTTCTATTGTTGGTATACATATCTGCAATCATAGGATTACAAGCTGCCTCTACAGAGCCATTTGCAAAACCTATAAAGAACGTGGAGATAATTAAAGTCCAAAAACCACCTGCATAGATAGTCAACACCAGCCCAAGCAAGTGACAAACAAAGGCAACCATCAATAATTTTTTAGCACCCAAGGTATTATACATAAGACCTCCAAGTAGCATTGCCAATGGAAATCCAAGAAATGCCATACTATTGATCCACCCTAATTCTTGATTGCTTATACCAAAATCTTTCCCTAGTTGGGTTAAAATTCCTGCCCTAATTGCAAAGGTCATAGAGGTTACAATTAATGCCATACAAGCGGCTAAGAAAACTTTACGCTTATTCATTTGTTCCATGTGCTATTATATTTGGTTGTTTGTTTTATCGTTTACAAGGTATGTAACCTATCTGTTAATTGACTAATGGGTTAAAAATACGACCATCTCCCCATAAATTCTCTATTTTAAATTCTTAGCTACCTTAAGCAATAAATCTTTAGTCGCAATAATCCCTTCTTCTTCCGTCAAAACATCTCCCTCATACTCTACACCCACAAAACCTTCATAACCTGCCTCTTTCACGATTTTCATCATTTTAGAAAAATCGATTTTAGTTTCGTTTCCTTCTGCATCAAAATTGTAAGATTTTGCACTTACACCCTTTGCAAACGGCATTAATTCTTGTACCCCTTTATACATGTCATATTCTTCGGCACACTCCCCATTATACACTGAACCATCTTTTCTTTTGATGCAAAAATTTCCAAAATCTGGAAGCGTACCACAGTTTGGCATGTTAACGGTACTCATTACTGTTGCTAAATCTTCCGCATTAGAAGAAAAACCTCCATGATTTTCTACAATTACATTAATATTTTTGTCTTTAGCGTAGGTAGCCAACTGTGTTAAGCCATCTACAGCATTCTCTAGCCATTTTTCTTTAGTAGTTCCTCCCGCAAGATTTACACGTATAGAATGACAACCCATTGCTTCTGCTGCATCTACCCACTTGTAATGATTTTCAACAGCTGCTTTACGTTCTTCTGGTTTTTCTGTAGCAAGATCTCCTTGCCCATCAATCATGATTAGAAGATTTGTCATTCCGTGTTTCTTACTTTCCGCATTACATTTTTCTACGAAAGCCGCCATAGCCTCATCAGAAAAATTTTCTTTCTCCAATTCCTCATAATACAATCCGCTTACATATTCCAATCCAGAAAAACCCCAACTCTTAGCTTTTCCCGCAAATGTATATGGACTTACATTATCATCAAAAATCATCTTATGCATTGACCATTGTGCCAATGATAATTTAAAAAAAGGAGCTACAACAGCTGTATCCTCCACCTTTAAAATAGTATCTTCTTTTTTCTTTTCATCCTTACATGAAAAAAAGAATAAAAAAACTGCAAAAAAGGCAAAAAGCAAACCCCGTTTGTTGAAAATCGAATCTTTCATAATCTCTAAATTAGTCATTTGTTAAATTATCAGCCCACTACAACGTTATAGTGAGATATCCTTGTATTCTTAGCGTTTAAATGTAAAAAATTTATTTTATATTTAATAAATTTACGAAATAAACAATTTTACTGCATGAGCAATTTTTTTTACAACGAAGAACAAGAGTCGTATGATGCGATTGTTGTAGGTACAGGTATAAGTGGTGGATGGGCTGCTAAAGAACTATGCGAAAACGGTCTTAAAACTTTAATTCTAGAACGCGGAAAAATGGTAACCCATATTAAGGATTACCCTACTGCAAATATGGATGATTGGGATTTTCCGAATAATGGTGAATTACCAAAAGAAGATATAGACAAACAACTTAAGCAAGGAAGAACTGGGTATACTGTTAAAGCACCACATAATTTCTGGTTTGTAAATGATTTAGAGCACCCCTATAACGAAACTAAAAGATTTGACTGGATTCGTGGTTATCACGTTGGTGGTAGATCTATCATGTGGGGGCGTCATAGCTACCGCTGGAGTGATATTGATTTTGGAGCTAATAAAAAAGATGGTATTGCTGTAGATTGGCCAGTTCGTTATAAAGATATTGCCCCTTGGTATGACAAAATAGAATCTTATATAGGTGTTAGTGGTGAAAATTTAGGATTAGAACAGTTACCTGATGGTCAATTTGGACCTATGATGGAATTAAATTGTGTAGAACAAACACTTAGAGATAAAGTTTCTGAAAATTTTGATGGTAGAGTTGTAACTGCTGGTCGTGTAGCACACATTACAGGGGAAAAGAAATTTGATGGTAGAAGTAAATGTCAATTTAGAAACCGTTGTATAAGAGGGTGTCCTTTTGGAGCTTATTTTAGCTCTAACTCTTCTACCTTACCTGCAGCAGAAAGCACAGGTAACTTAACACTAAGACCCGATTCTATTGTATCAGAAGTTATTTATGACGATGCTACAAAAAAGGCAATAGGTGTTAAAGTAATAGATCGTTTAACAAAAGAAGAATTTGTTTTTAAAGCAAAAGTGATTTTCTTATGTGCATCATCTATAGCTTCTACTCAAATTTTATTGCAATCAAAATCTGATCGTTTCCCGAATGGATTAGGAAATGATTCTGACCAATTAGGTAGAAACATTATGGACCACCAATTAGGCGTAGGTGCAAATGGTAAATTTGATGGTTTTGAAGATAAATATTATAAAGGTCGCAAACCAAATGGAGTGTACATTCCTCGTTTTAGAAATATAGGTGGCGATACCGACCGTAAAGATTACATTCGAGGTTTTGGATACCAAGGAGGTGCCAGCAGAGGTAATTGGGAAGAATCAATTGCTGAATTATCATTTGGAAAAGAATTAAAAAACAGTATCTTAAAGCCTGGTGGATGGAACATGGGCATCATGGGCTTTGGAGAGGTTTTACCTTACGAGGATAATAGAATGACTCTTGACTATGACAAATTAGATAGCTGGGGATTACCAACCGTTACTTTTGATGCTGAGTTTAAAGAAAACGAATGGAAAATGCGTGAAGATATTAAACAACAAGCTGTTGAAATGCTTGAAAAAGCAGGATTCCGCGATGTTAAATCATTTGATAACCCAGGCGCTTTAGGTTTAGGAATTCATGAAATGGGAACTGCACGTATGGGTAGAGATCCAAAAACATCGGTATTAAACGGTAACAACCAAGTACATGCAGTACCCAATGTTTATGTTACTGATGGTGCTTTCATGACCTCAGCTAGCTGTGTAAACCCTTCATTAACATATATGGCATTTACTGCAAGAGCTGCAAACCATGCCGCAGAACAACTTAAAAAAGGAAACGTATAATGGATAGAAGAATCGCCCTCAAGAATATAGGATTATCACTTGGTTATGTGGTAGCTACCCCAACATTAATTAGCTTAGTACAAAGTTGTAATGAGCAAAATGTTGTGGAATGGACACCAGACTTTTTATCTAAAGAAGAAGGTTCTGCACTACATAAACTAGTAGACATTATTTTACCTAAGACAGATACACCCTCTGCATCAGAAGTAAACGTTCATATTTTTATAGATAAGTTCGCTAACGAAATCATGGAAGTAGAAGCGCAAAATTTCTTTAAAATGTCTATGGGTAAATTTTTAAATAAAGCAGTAGCAGATTCTGGAAAGGAAAGTATTGCAGATTTAAGCCCAGAAGATTTAGAACCTGTTTTAGCAAGTGCATTTAAAGTATCAAAAGATGATGAAGCTAAAAACTTCAAAATGATTAATTCTTACAATGAAGCTATCAAAAATGGAGAAGCTACGGAATTAGATGATACTGTTTCAAGATTTGCGTTTGCAAATAACCTAAGAGGTTTAGTTATCTGGAGTTATAAAACATCTGAATACATAGGTGAAGAAGTTTTAGCTTACTTACCTGTACCTGGTGAATATATTGGTTGTGGAGATTTACAAGAATTAACTGGCGGAAAAGCCTGGTCTATCTAGTAAACCTATAATCTAAAATAAACCCCCTTAATTTTTAAAGTTTCAAAAATTAAGGGGGTTTTTGCAACGTGTTCATTTTTAACAATTTATCAACATCTGTTTAGTATAATAAATACGTATATCTGTTGAGAATGTTTAAAGAAGTACACCTATGGAAAATCATTATATAATTTTAGCGCTTTACATTATTGCCTTCATATCATTAGCAGTACTAAAGCCTTACATAAAGAAGTAGTCTTATAAACCTTGTGTACAAAAAAGCCCTTAGAATTACTTCTAAGGGCTTTTCTGTACTTGTAAATATTATTTAAGAACCACACATTAAACAATCATCATCTGCCTGACCTTCTTTTGCTCTCGCAATCATTTCTTTCATCTCTTGAGGCGTCATGGGCTCTATAGCTACCTCTTGCTGTATAACAGGGGTAGCGGCTATTTTAACCTCAGGCTTAAGAACTGGTGTCGCCGCTACTATTTCTGCATCCGCAGCAACACTAACAGGAACCTCTTTTTTCTTTGTATTATCTAGTGTAAACTTAATGGCATCTACTGCAGATTTAGTTCTTAGATAATACATTCCTGTTTTTAAACCACTCTTCCAAGCATAAAAATGCATTGAAGTTAATTTAGAAAAGTTAGCGCCCTCCATGAATAAGTTAAGAGACTGACTTTGATCAATAAAATACCCTCTTTGTCTAGACATATCTATAATGTCTTTCATGCTTAATTCCCAAACAGTTTTGTATAACTCTTTAATATCTTGAGGAATGATATCTATATGTTGAATAGAACCATTGGCTCTCATTAGCTCCTGTTTTAGACTCTCATTCCATAATCCAAGATGTACTAAATCTTCTAACAAATGCTTATTTACAACAATGAACTCACCAGACAGTACTCTTCTCGTATAAATGTTAGACGTATAAGGCTCAAAACATTCATTATTCCCTAAAATTTGAGAGGTAGATGCTGTTGGCATTGGCGCTACTAATAAAGAGTTCCGCACCCCGTTTTTCTTCACCTCTTTACGAAGTTTATCCCAATCCCAACGGCCAGATAATTCCTCATCTTTTATTCCCCAAAGATTGTATTGAAATTCCCCTTCTGAAATTGGAGAACCCTCATAACTAGAATAAGGCCCTTCTTCTTTCGCCATTTCCATTGAAGCGGTTACCGCTGCAAAATAAAGCGTTTCAAAAATCTCTTGGTTTAATGCTTTAGCTGCGTCGCTTGTAAATGGCAAACGTAACATTATAAAAGCATCGGCCAACCCTTGCACCCCTAAACCTATTGGCCTATGACGCATGTTAGAATTTTCAGCCTCTTTAACTGGGTAATAATTTCTATCTATAACCTTGTTTAAGTTTCTTGTTACACGCTTGGTAACTCTAAACAATTCTTTATGATCAAACTCACCATTCTTTATAAACATTGGCAAGGCAATCGATGCCAAATTACATACTGCAACCTCATCAGGAGAGGTATACTCCATAATCTCCGTACACAAGTTTGAAGAACGAATAGTCCCTAGATTCTTTTGATTACTCTTACGGTTTGCTGCATCTTTATACAACATGTAAGGCGTACCTGTTTCAATTTGAGATTCAAGTATTTTTTCCCAAAGGTCTCTTGCTTTTACTGTTTTACGGCCTTTATTTTCAGCTTCATATTTTAAGTACATAGTTTCAAAAACCTCACTATGGTGCTTAAATAAATCTGGACATTCATTAGGACACATTAGCGTCCACTCTTCATTAGCCTCTACTCTTCTCATGAATAAATCTGGAATCCACATGGCATAGAATAAATCTCTAGCACGCATTTCTTCTTTCCCATGATTCTTTTTAAGATCTAAAAACTCATAAATATCAGCATGCCATGGCTCCACATAGATTGCAAAACTACCTTTACGTTTTCCTCCTCCTTGATCTACGTAGCGTGCCGTATCATTAAATACTTGCAACATTGGAACAATACCATTTGAAGTACCATTAGTCCCTGCAATATAGGATCCTGTTGCACGTACATTATGTATAGACAAACCTATACCTCCTGCAGATTGAGAAATCTGAGCAGTTTGTTTTAAAGTATCATATATACCGTCAATACTATCATCTTTCATTGCCAAAAGAAAGCAAGAAGACATTTGTGGTTTTGGAGTCCCTGAGTTAAATAATGTTGGTGTAGCGTGTGTAAAGAACTTTTTAGACATTAGCTCGTAAGTCTCTACAACCGCTTCTAAATCATCTAAATGTATCCCCACAGACACCCGCATTAACATATGTTGAGGACGTTCTGCTATTTGACCATTAATTTTTAAAAGGTATGAACGCTCTAATGTTTTAAAACCAAAATAATCGTAGCCAAAATCTCGGTTATAAATAATAGTAGAATCTAAAAACGCGGCATTTTCTGAAATCACTTTAAATACCTCATCAGACAACAAGGGAGACTTCTTACCATTTCTAGGGTTTACATATTCATAAAGATCTTTCATCGTATCTGCGAAAGATTTCTTTGTGTTCTTATGTAAATTAGATACTGATATCCTTGCCGCTAATTTTGCAAAATCTGGATGCGTTGTTGTCATTGTTGCCGAAATTTCAGCCGCTAGGTTATCTAGCTCTGAAGTTGTAACACCATCATACAACCCTTCGATCACTCTCATAGAAACTTTTATAGGATCTACTAGCTCATTTAGTCCGTAACAAAGTTTACGAACTCTTGCCGTAATCTTATCAAACATCATTGGTTCTTTTCTTCCGTCTCTCTTTAGTACATACATGGGCTACAAATATTTTTAGTGATACAATGGCCTTGGTCATGCCTTTTTCAAAGCACAACAAGTTGCGTTTATAGTTCATTATTTCTATTAGGAAAGCCTATAGAAATAATAGTGTTTTATCGTGTAGTTTTAGAAGTCTGCGTCGAAGCTAATCTTAGAATCTCCTTCCTTATCAGAATTTAAAACTCCCGCTTTTTGATATTCTGAAACTCTTTTTTCAAAGAAATTAGTTTTTCCTTCCATTCCAATCATATCCATAAAATCAAATGGATTTGTTGAATTGTAAACCTTATCACATTCTAATTCAACCAATAATCTATCGGTTACAAACTCAAGATATTGTGTCATTAATTTAGAATTCATACCTATCAAACTTGCTGGTAATGATTCTGTGATAAATTCTCTTTCAATATTTAATGCGTCTACAAGTATTTCTGTGATACGTTCTTTTGGAACTTGATTTATGATATGCTTGTTATGAAGATGCACAGCAAAATCACAATGCATTCCTTCATCACGAGAAATTAATTCATTAGAGAATGTTAACCCAGGCATCAAACCTCTTTTCTTCAGCCAGAAAATAGAGCAGAATGATCCGGAAAAGAAAATGCCTTCTACTGCTGCAAATGCAATAAGACGCTCTGCAAAACTTGGTGAATCAATCCACTTTAAAGCCCAATCTGCTTTTTTCTTAATAGCAGGAAAGTTTTCTATTGCTTGAAAAAGAACCGTTTTTTCTTTTTCATCTTTAACATAAGTATCAATCAATAAAGAATAGGTTTCAGAATGGATGTTCTCCATCATAATTTGAAACCCGTAGAAAAACTTAGCCTCTGAATACTGAACTTCATTTACGAAATTCTCTGCTAAATTCTCATTTACAATCCCATCAGATGCAGCAAAGAATGCCAAAATATGTTTTATAAAGTAACGCTCATCATCATTTAACTTATTATTCCAATCGTTAGCATCTTCACTTAAGTCAATTTCTTCTGCTGTCCAAATACAAGCCTCTTGTTTCTTATACCACTCCCACAAATCATTATGTTGAATTGGAAAAATCACAAATCTATCTTTATTCTCTTGTAAGATGGGCTCTATTACTGACATATATTTTTAAATTTTTCATTAAACCTTACGCAAGTAAAAAACTTACAAGATAGGTTAACAAAGATTGGAAATAATCAGTTGTAAAGAAAGGATGTTTATTCTTTTCTAGCACAAAGTTTTTAACACAAATTGTTGAAATGTACCTTTAGAAGTGATGTTTGCTGAGCTTAGGCAGGCTTTGGCTTTTCTTAAAAAAACACCAATAATTACACAAGAATATATACAATAAAAAAAGACCGAAAAGTATTTAAAAAACATACTCTTTGGTCTATTTTTAAAACCCTAAGGTTTCAAATAAATCCTGCCCAACCCAGCTACTCCTAAGACATTATTTTACAACAAAAAACTACTCGTTGGTTTAGGAAGTTCCCCCCGAAACCTAAAAACCTACTTAAAAACGGAATTAAAAACTCTGCCTTTTAATTTATTGTCGTCATATATAATACCATTACGCTGATGAACAGCAACACATATTCTAACTAGCAACATGCATTAATAGAGTAGCGCCTTGGCTTGACAGTTTATTATTATTCTTTCACAAAATCAGCATTAAAATTACCTGAAATCTTAATTTTTTTATTTCGAAAATTTTCTAAGGTTAAATGTACAAAACCTTTGATGTTATTTCCATTTATTTTGGAAATAATTATTTTTCCATCCGTAGCATAATAAGGAAGGTCATTAGAATCTATAATATTAAAAAAACCTAGAGCACCTTCTTGCCTATAAACAGATTCCTCATTATTGTAGGTAATCTTATAAACTCCCGCTTCAATAGTGTCACTTTCTACCTTCTTAGAAATCAAAAATGAAAAAACACTCTGTTCAACATTTTTAATCTCTGCTGTTACTGTAATAAAATTTTCTCCAAGGCTATTTTTTTTTGATGTCGTTTTAAAAATCATTTCTCCAGAGACATCATCTGTATAACTACCACTAGTTTTGAATACATATTCCAAATCACTTTTGTCATATTCCGTTTCAAAAGCGTTATTGGGTAAATACGAGGTAAGCAATAGCAATGCAAACACCGAACCTATGATGTATTTTAAATTAAATAATTTATGCCCTAGAATTTTCATTGTTGACACGGTTTAGATGGTTTTTAATTGCGAACTGTTAAACGCAGTATAATCGTCCTCACTATCATAATCAATTTGGCGTTCTATTAATGCTGCTATAGTTATAACTATAATTAAAACAACGAATAGAATAAATGATTTTTGCATAACTTCTGTTTTTTAATTTAACGGTACTAAATTTTAAATTCAATGAACCGAATAAGGGTCTTTTAAAACCTTACGGGGGTCTTCGTTTTATCAAACAACAGGTCTAAATTATAACAATTAGAAGCCCTACTAAAGGGTAATGTACCAATGGTGAAGAAAACTGTATAAATGGTATATTTAATGTTTTAACTAATTCTTCCATAAAAAACATCCAAATACCTCATATAACTCGATGATTTATAAGGTTTCTTATTTAGACTCGTTTTAATCCATATGTACTTAAAAACGAACCATTGATACATTAAGGGTGCATAAAAAAGTATTTACTTGTATTTTTGTTTACATTTAAAAATCTATGCTCGAAGCCGTACTTGTTGATGATGAAGCTAAAGCCCTCCAAAGTTTAACTTGGGAGTTGACTAATTTTAGCGATGAAATTGAGGTAGTTGCCTCATTCACCAACCCATTACAGGCATTAGAATATCTTGAAAAAAAAGAAAACACCCCTGATTGTCTATTTTTAGACATTGAAATGCCCACTATGGATGGCTTTCAATTTATTCAAAAATTAAAAAACAAAGACTTCCCTGTAGTTATTACAACCGCATACAACCAATATGCCATCAAGGCATTGAAACATGAAGCTATAGACTACTTACTGAAACCAATAGATTCTGATGATTTAAGTGATACGATTGCTAAAATTAAAAAGTTTAATTCTAGAACGATTACAAGTGAGAAATTAGAAAAAATTTTATTGAATTTTAACGCCACATCCCTCCAAAAAAAAATTACAATTAACACGGACGGAAAGTTAGTTTTTCTACAGAGTGATGAAATTTTATATGTTGAATCTGATGGTAATTATAGCACTATCTACCTTACAGATGGTCATAAAATTGTCCTTACCAAAAAACTAAAAGAAGTTAATGAAATTCTCCCCAGTGATTGCTTTTACCGCATTCATAATTCGTACATAATTAACTTAAATAAAATTAAAGAATTTATTAAAACAGATGGCTACATCATACTAGAGTCTAATCACAAAATACCTGTCTCAAGACAAAAAAAATCAGACTTTTTAGATTTAATATAAGATGGTTTTATGCAGGGGACAAAAAAAAATTCTAGTAATCCTTTACGTTATTTCTATTGGCCAATAGCCAAACTAGCATGTTTCCTTTTTACATGCTTACCATTTTCTTTACACAGCCAAGACATCCCAAAAGAGTTTATCAAAACATCAGACAGCTTAATTTTTAAAGCTCCTTCTGCTTATACAGAAATAGATAAAGCTCTAAGAACAAACAGAAGAGATACGCTACTAATGCGTTATTTTGCAAGTAGCGCAGCAAAAAAAAAATACCTAGATGGAGAAGCATACGCTCTAAACCAATTAGGCACAAAATACCGCAACATCTCTAAGTTTAGTGTTGCCATAGAATTGCACAAGAAAGCGCTAGAAGCTGCTGATAAAGCAAACAACCTAGAACTAAAAGTGTACAGCCTAAACATGCTTAGTGTAGCCTACAGACGTATAGATGCCGTAAAAACTGCTTTAGACTATGCACAAGAAGCCATAGAATTAGCAGAATCTGTACCTGTACTTACCGAAGGGTTAAAGCGGAGCAAAAATGTATCCTTAAATGGGATAGGAAATATTTATCAAAACCTAAAACAATACAAAGTTGCGATAGAAATATTTGAAAAATCTTTAGTTTTAGAAGAAGAACTACACAATAAATTAGGACAAGCAATTAACAACCAAAATATTGGAGAGTGCTATGAAGAACTTGGCGACTTAAGAACCGCATTAAATTACTATAGAAAATCACTAGCATTTAACGAGGAAATGAATAATGATATGGGACGTGTTATTTGCAATAATAGCATCGCCCAGGTATTTATAAAACAGAAAAAAACCTTAAAAGCTAAAGAAATACTTAAAACTACCTTATCTAAGTCTATTGCATTAGGAGATCATTTTATAAGTTCTTCTGTATTTATTAATTTAGGGTGGGCCCAAATGGAGTTAGGAGAATTGGAGGCTTCTGAAGAAAATTTAATAGAAGGCATCCGACTTTCCGTAAAGTATGATTTACCTCGCTCTCAAGCTATCGGCTACAATCACCTCTCTAATCTATTCATCAAAAAAAATGACTATGAGAAATCATTGCTTTTTTACAAACGCTCTAAAGAAATTGAAGATGACATTACCAATGAAACAAACGTAAGGTATGTAAATGATGTTTTATTTAGATATGACACCGAAAAGAAGAACAGCCAAATTGAAGCGCTTGCAAGAGAAAATGAACTCGTACGTCTTAAATTAAGGAAAAACGAAAATACACTTCTTATTAGCACGCTCTTACTAGCACTTTCATCCTTAATACTGTATATCCTATACCGCCAGTTTCAACTTAAAAACGAAAAAAAATTATTGACTTTAGAACAAAGTATGTTGCGAAGCCAAATGAATCCACATTTCTTATTTAATTCCTTGAACTCAATTAAACTTTACATTATCAATAATGAAAAGAAAAATGCGGTATACTATCTTAATAAATTTTCAAAATTAGTCCGCAAAATACTCGAAGCCTCTTCATTAAAAGAAATTTCTCTTGCAGAAGAACTAGAAACTATTGAGTTATACATGAATATTGAAAACATTCGGTTTTCAAATGAAATAGATTTTCAAATAAATATAGAAAATGGCATTGACCCTAACGCTATAAAAATACCTTCGTTAATATTACAGCCGTTTTTAGAAAATGCTATTTGGCACGGTTTATCTACAAGAGAAGACGGCAAAAGTATTCATATAGACATTAAGCAAGAAAACGATTATTTTACAACCATAGCTATCACGGACAACGGTATAGGAAGAGCCGCTGCCGAAGTTATAAAAGAAAATAAAGTTCTCAAAAGAAAATCTATCGGTATCGATATCACTAAAGAACGATTAGCAAATTTTTCTAAAGACTTTCAGAATACATATGAGGTCCAGATTATAGATTTATATGATGAAAATAAAAAACCCTGCGGAACCACAGTTATTGTATCAATCCCAACTATTTAAGATATTCTGCTGCTGCAACTTCCAATTCATCATACCATTTAGCACCAAATTTTCTTATCAAAGCTTCTTTTAGAAACTTATAAACGGGCACTTTTAATTCTTCTCCTAATGAACATGCAGGATCACAAATATGCCATTTATGATAGTTCACTGCCGTAAATTCTGAATACTCACGAATACGTACTGGATACATGTGACATGAAACAGGTTTTTTCCACTTCGTAGCGCCCGCATTGTATGCTTCTTCTAGACCACATTTTGCAGTTCCATTATCCGCAAAAACAACATAAGCACATTCACTGCCATTTACCAATGGCGTTTCCCATTCACCATCTTCACCTTTAACAAAAGCCCCTTCGTCTTCTATTACAGCAATTCCTTCTGCTCTTAAAAAAGGTTTCACTTTTTGATAAATATCAACAAGTATTTCGGTTTCCTTCTCCTCTAACGGAGCTCCTGCATCACCATCAACACAACAAGCACCTTTGCAAGCTGTTAGATTACACACAAAATCATTTTCTATTATTTCTTCAGAGACTAAAGTTTTTCCTATTTGAAACATATCTATATTTAAAAATTCAAAGATACCCTTATCTATATTTATTTCTGATTAAAACCGCTAATACTTGATTTAAACTGTAAATTTGCACATATTTTCAAGTTATGGAATTTCATTTCGATTTTAAAGAAATTGCTACAGCAACAATGGTCTTATTTGCTGTAATAGATATTTTAGGAAGTATCCCCATTATTGTTGGTTTACGCAACAAAGTTGGTCATATTCAATCTGAAAAAGCATCTATTGTTGCCGCAGTTATCATGATAGCTTTCCTCTTTATTGGTGATGAAATTTTGAGCTTAATCGGCATTGATGTCAATTCATTTGCCGTTGCAGGTTCTTTTATTATCTTTTTCCTTGCAATAGAAATGATTTTAGGCATTACCTTGTATCGTGATGACGCCCCCGAAAGTGCTTCAATAGTCCCTATCGCTTTTCCACTAATTGCTGGAGCGGGTACAATGACTTCAATTCTATCCTTACGAGCAGAATATTACGTAGAAAACATCATAGTCGCCATTATAATCAACATCATCTTTGTATACCTTGTTTTAAAATCTTCTAAAAAAATAGAAAAGTTGTTAGGGCAGACAGGATTAAGTGTCATCAGAAAAGTTTTTGGTGTTATCCTATTAGCCATCGCTGTAAAATTATTTGCAGCGAACATTAATCAACTTTTTTAATTAAAGTTCAAAATTCTGAGATATGAGTAAAATTGTAAGTATTGTATTAATCGTTATTGCAGTTGCCTTAATAGTTTATAATGCAACCGTAATAGACTACAGTAACCCTATGCAAGGCGATAGTGTTATTGCTCTTATAGGTATTGTAGCATCATTATGTGCAATTGTTTTAATTGTAATCTTTATGATGTCTAAAAAAATTCAGGAAAAAATAGAACGCAACTAGTCTTCGTTTTCTTCAGTTTCTTGATCGCTGTTTTTACTAGGATTATCTAATTCTAACACCTCAAGAAGCATACTATCATCTTGTCCTTTTATAATTGCATATGCATTAGGATTAAATATTTGCTCCGCAATAGAGGCCTTAATGTATAGTTTTATTTTATGCTCAAAGTCGGAGTAACTAAAGGTATTATACCCTTGTGCTCCAAACTGAACCATGTAGTCAATAAATTTCTGAAAAAGAATATCATCTACTTTAAAATTTTTGATGAATTGAGCTTCCGTGTAATCTTTATATCGTGTTCTATCTTCTTCTAAATGGTTGAATGCAAATCTTGATAAGATACCCACACTTTCTAATGAAGAGATTGTTTCTTCATTGTAATCTCCAATAGGAACAAAAACATCTGGTATTATACCTCCTCCTCCGTAAACCACTTTACCTTTAGGCGTCGTAAATTTTAAAGAATCGGCTACTTTTATACTATCTACTGAAACTAATTCCCCACTTGAATAACGGTCTGTAAATTTCTGATAATAATCTTTATGTCCTTTGGTATAATCTTTTTGAATAGACCGCCCAGTAGGCGTATAATATCTAGATATGGTCAAACGTATAGCAGAACCATCCCCTAATTCCATTTCTCGTTGCACCAAACCTTTTCCAAAAGATCGTCTGCCTACAATAGTACCTACATCATTATCCTGCAATGCTCCAGCAATAATTTCACTTGCAGACGCAGAACGCTCATTGATGAGTACGTAAATTGGTTTATTTTCAAAGGTTCCTTTATCTGTTGCAAAAGCTTTATCAATTTCTCCTTTTTTATTTTTAGTAAACAGAATTAACTTCCCGTCCACCAAAAACTCATCTGCCATTTGTTCGGCAATACCAAGGTAACCACCAGGGTTATCACGTAAATCTAAAGCTAATTTTTTTGCACCTTGTTTCTGCAAGTTGGCTAAGGCTGTTTTAAATTCTTTAAAAGTAGATTCCGCAAATCTATTTACTTTTATATATCCAATGTCACTGGTAAGCATATAGGCTGCCTCTACGCTTTTTAAAGGAATATTGTCTCGCTTAATAGTAATTGTAAACGTTTTATCTTCTTGTTTGCGGTAAATTTTAAGTTTTACTGCAGTACCTCTTTTTCCTTTTAACTTTTCAATAATTACTTCATTCGGAATATCTTGACCAAACAAGGTATCATTATCTGCCATCAAGATACGATCTCCAGGTTTAATTCCTTTATTATAACTAGGTCCATCTTCAATAGTTCTCACTACAGAAATTGTATCTTTTTCCATGAAAAAACTAATTCCAATACCTACGAAATCACCTTTCATATTCTCAGATACTTTTGCCATATCCTTTTTAGGAATATATACAGAATGAGGATCTAGCTTATCTAAAATATTATTTACAGCAACATCTACAATACTATCCGTATTTATATCATCGACATATTCATAATCAATATAATCAATCAATCTACTTAACTTATCTTTTTTTGAATTGGTAGAAAAAAGCTTTTCAGGAGAATCGTTAAAATGAAGTTTACCTCCAACAAAAACACCTATTGCAAGTGATCCGGCTACTATAATTGGCCATAAATACTGTTGTCTCTTCTTCATTTAACGGATTATTACTACGATATATTTTCTTTAATTTCAGGTAGATGAACCAATTCTACTCCTGCTTTTTGTAAAAATTGAAGCCCAGAATCATCTTTATACCCGTTTTGATATACAACACGTTTTATGCCAGATTGATGTATTAATTTACTGCACTCCTTACAAGGCGATAAAGTAATGTATAATGTAGCTCCATTACAAGATTGTGTTGATGCTGCTACTTTAGATATTGCATTGGCTTCTGCATGTAAAACATACCATTTTGTATAACCGTCTCCATCTTCACATTGGTTTTCAAAACCCGTTGGTGTACCATTATAGCCATCGGAAATAATCATCCTATCTTTTACAATAATAGCCCCAACTTGTTTTCTTTTACAGAACGATAATTTTCCCCATTCACTAGCCATCCTTAGATAGGCCTTATCGTATTTTTTTTGTTTACTATCTTTCATAAAAGCGGCAAAGGCTATTTAAATAAAGTACTAAGATACCTGCTTTCAGCTATCTCCACAACCACAATGGGTTAATTTTAAGTGAAAATCAAAAAGGAAAAGTATTCACCAACATTGGAATTGTGATTAAAAGTACCACTATAGAAGCGATTATAATATATATTGATTGTTTCAACTTGAACCTATTTTGCAGTATCCAAGCTAAAACTAAAACAGCTATCACAATAATTAATTGCGAAAGTTCTATCCCTAAAGCAAAGCCTAATAAAGGCGTTACCTTATCCTCTTCTTCCGCCATCAACATTTTAAAATAATTTGAAAAACCGAAGCCATGTATTAAACCAAAACAAGCCGTTGCCACTGCATGCAATAGAATACTTTTGTGATGAATG
Source organism: Cellulophaga algicola DSM 14237 (assembly GCF_000186265.1). Lineage (NCBI taxonomy): Bacteria > Pseudomonadati > Bacteroidota > Flavobacteriia > Flavobacteriales > Flavobacteriaceae > Paracellulophaga > Paracellulophaga algicola. The sequence continues at coordinate 1,973,366 of NC_014934.1, read as the reverse complement.
TCTGTTCTTACATAGATTAAATTAAAAATTGCCGTAAGAAATATGGTCACTGGAATTAAAAATTCAATAAAATTTACATCAACCACTATGATATCAAACGTAGACAAGGCCAAAGATAAGCAATGGGTAAACGTAAAAATAGAGGCCAAAACCAATACTTTCTTCCAACTTTTAAAGGTAAACGGAATTGCTAAAGCTGCTAAAAACAAAATATGATCGTAGGCAGAGAGATCTAACACGTGATCTAAACCCATTTTAGTGTAAAACCAAAAATCTTCCATAAAAAAAAATATTTAATTTACCCCGCGTTCTTTTTGGATGGTTTCATAAGCGATTTGCACTTCTTTAAATTTTTCCTCTGCGCCTTTCTTAATCGCTTCATTATCTGTAATAACACGATCTGGATGGTATTTTTTAGCCATTGTTCTATAGGCTTTTTTAACCTCATCATCTGTAGCAGATTTTTCTATCTCTAAGATTTTATATGCATTATCTGCAGATTTAATGAACATGGCTTTAATGCTTTCAAATTCATTGTGTCCAATTCTTAGATAGCCTGCAATCTCCTGTATTTTATTTATTTCTGCACCGCTAACAGAACCATCTGCTTGCGCTATTGCAAATAAGAAGTGAATAAGCTGTAAACGCACCTCTACCCGCGTGCGTTGATTCATATAATCACAAATACGTTGCGCAGATACTTCTCTCTTTTTTATAACATCATTAAAAGTTCTAAATATAGCATTGGCTTTATCCTTGCCATACGTAGCCACAAAATAACGTTGTACATATTCCATCTCACTCTGGCTCACTTTCCCATCTGCCTTAATAACAATAGAGCAGAGCGAAAGTAAATTTAATTCAAAATCTTCCGGACTTACAGATTTAGCGTTTTGCGAAAAATTTGATTTTTTTGCTTTACTAAATACTTTTTGGAGGATATAAAATATAACGATAAGTAAAATCCATTTCATGCTTTAAAAAATTTAGGCCAAAGATATAATTTTCAATTACAAAAAATGCTCTAATGAAAAGTTAAGGAGTAGAGAGGAACTACGACAAATTAGTTATCTTTGATAACTTATATAAATAGATTAAAAAAAAAGACTATGTATCCTGCAGAATTAGTAAAACCGATGAGAGAAGACCTAGCATCTGCTGGGTTTGAAGAATTACATACCGCTGAAGCAGTAGAAAAAGCTGTTAATGCAGAAGGAACAACACTAGTAGTTGTAAATTCTGTTTGTGGCTGTGCCGCAGCAAATGCAAGACCAGCAGCAAAATTTAGTTTAACCAACGGCAAAAAACCAGATCATATTGTTACTGTTTTTGCTGGTGTAGATTTTGACGCTGTTGATAAAGCTAGAAGCTTAATGGTACCATTTCCTCCTTCATCGCCAAGTATGGCTTTGTTTAAAAACGGAGAATTGGTTCATATGATTGAGCGTCACCACATTGAAGGTAGACCAGCAGAAGTTATTGCAGACAATTTAATGGCTGCTTACGACGAATTCTGTTAATTTTAAAACCTAGTACATTCGTGCGTTTTAAATGAAAAAATAAAATTTTTATTTTAAAAACCGTTCTATATAGAGCGGTTTTTTATTTTTGTACCATGCAAAAAATTATCGCATATCCGCTTAGTGCATTATACCTGGTTTGTTTTGGGTTAACACTTTTAGTTTTTCACCCTCTACAGTGGCTAGCACACAACCTTTTTGGCTATTCAGGTCTTAAAAGAGTCGTGAGCCTGCTTAACTTATCTTTAATGCGATGTTCACTTATCATAGGAACAACCTATCGTTTTAAAAACCCTTATACCTTACCTACAGATAGACCTTTGATAATTGTAGCAAATCACCAAAGTATGCTCGATATTCCGCCTTTAATTTGGTATCTGCGAAAAAACCACCCAAAATTTGTGAGCAAAATAGAGCTCGGAAAAGGAATCCCTAGTGTATCCTATAATCTTGTTCATGGTGGTTCTGTTTTAATCGACAGAAAAGATAGCAAGCAGGCACTAAGTCAGATTATAAAATTAGGTAAGTACATTGAAGAACATCATAGAAGTGCTATAATTTTTCCTGAAGGAACAAGAAGCCGAACAGGGCATCCTAAGCCTTTCCAAACTACAGGTTTAAAATTATTGATAAAGAATGCACCTTCCGCCTTAATTGTTCCCATTAGCATTAACAACTCATGGAAAACGCTTCGGTATGGAAAATTTCCTAATGGATTAGGAAGTCATATTACTTTAGATGTACATCAACCTATAGAAAATACAGGTGACCTTGATACGTTAACAGCACAAATAGAAAAAGTAATAACTACTGGAGTACATATTTAAATGACCAACACCACTATCATAGAAGAAACAATAGCCTTTGTAAAAGAAACTTTGCAAGGAGCAGAAGGCGGTCATGACTGGTTTCATATTCAGCGCGTATTTAGAACCTCCTTATTAATTGCTAAAGACGAAAAAGATATAGATACTCTTGTAGTAAGTCTTGGTGCTTTACTCCATGATATAGCCGATGCAAAATTTCATGATGGCGATGAAACAGTGGGTCCTAAGCTTGCGCAGGAATTTTTAAATTCTTTAAAGGTTGATAAAAAAATTATTGAGCATGTTGTCCTGATCATTGATAATATCTCCTTTAAAAAGACCTTAGAAGTAGGAGGCGCAAAATTCACCTCAAAAGAATTAGACATTATTCAAGACGCAGATCGTTTAGATGCTATTGGAGCCATTGGTATAGCACGTGCGTTTAATTATGGTGGTTTTAAAAACAGAGAACTCTACAATCCTGATATTGCACCTAATTTACATATGACCAAAGAAGCGTATAAAAAATCTAGCGCGCCTACCATAAATCATTTTTACGAAAAATTATTGCTTTTAAAGGATAAGATGAACACTAAAAATGGGAAGATCCTAGCGGAACAACGGCATCAATTTATGCTAGACTATTTAGCGCAATTTTCGCATGAATGGAATCCACAATCGCTTTAAGCTCAAATACAATCTTATTAAAAAATAGACCTAAAATCTAATTTTTATCTATATCTCGCATTTACAAATTGCATAATTAGTAAAATATCGTGTATTTTTAATACTCATACTCAAACTAACTTATGATGCAAAGAAGAAAATTTATTAAAAATGCAGCTGCAGCCTCGGCTGTATTTTCTATTGTACCTAGTTTTGTTTTAGGCAAGAATCACGTTCCCCCAAGTGATACCCTTTACATGGCTGGTTTTGGAATTGGAGGTCGAGGTGGTGGAGTAATTAACGACCTTACCAATACTAAAAAAGTAAAATTCGTTGCTTATGCCGATGTAGATTACCGCCAAGTTAAAGACAGCCAAAAACTACATCCGAAAGCAAAATTATATAAAGATTTTAGAACTGTTTATGACAAACATCTAAATGATATTGATGCGATCATGGTAGCCACACCAGATCATACCCATGCTACAATAGCCTTACCTTTTATGCGTGCAAAAAAGCATGCTTATGTAGAAAAGCCATTAACACACAATATTCATGAAGCGCGTTTGATGACCAAAATTGCTAAGGAAAACGGGATTGTTACTCAAATGGGCAACCAAGGAGCCTCTAGTGATGGCAGTAGACAAGCAAAAGAATGGATAGATTCTGGTTTTATTGGCAAAATACAAAAAGTAGATTGTTGGACCAACAGACCTGTTTGGCCGCAAGGAATTCCGCTCCCAAAAGGTGGAGACCCCATTCCCAAAGAATTAGATTGGGATTTATGGTTAGGACCTGCCGCAGACAGACCTTTTTATTCCGGATACTTGCCTTTCAAATGGCGCGGTTGGTGGGATTTTGGCACGGGAGCTTTAGGAGATATGGGCTGTCATATTATGGAAACCCCATTTAGCACCTTAGGCCTAGGCTACCCCACAGAAGCAGAAGCCAGTTGTACCACCAATTGGGTAGGCGATTTTATAGAAGCAGATTACCACCAGTCTTGCCCCGCATCTTCTATTGTGCGCTTAAAGTTTAACACAGAAGCCCACGGTGATATTGCATTGAATTGGTATGATGGCGGACTAAAGCCAGACCTACCAGACGAATTAAAAACTGGGGAAACTATTGGTGACAATGGAGGCGGAAGCATTTTTTATGGTACTAAAGGAATTTTGGTAACAGATACCTATTCTAGAAATGCTAGGTTATTACCGTCTGAAACTATGGGTATGTTTAATCCACCAAAACCAACACTAAGTAGAATTGAAGGTGATACTGCAGGCCATGCGATGAATTTTGTTAATGGATGTATAGAAGGCACACCCACCTCATCAGATTTTTCAAAATCAGGACCCTTAACAGAAGCTGTTCTAATGGGTAACTTAGCCATTAAAGCTTACCAATACAAAGAATTAATTCCCGGTAAAAAAATTGGAGATTGGGAACCATTTGCTTATCCTGGAAGGCGTAAAATCTTATGGGATGGAGAAAACATGCGGGTCACTAATTATGAAAAAGCCAATGAATGGGTTAAAGGGACGTATCGTAAAGGTTGGGAGTTAAAATAATAGCATAAAAAAAAGGCTTGGAGTTTACTCCAAGCCTTTTTCACCTAAACATAAAAAACACTTAACAACAATTACCTTCTACATCACAAGAACCACCAGTTTCACCAACAGGCAAAATGGTAAGTTTCTCTTCATTGTGTTTTTTCCATGCTTGGTCTAAAGCCTCAGCAAAAACCTCTGTAGGTTGTGCTCCTGAAATACCGTATTTATGATCTAAAACAAAAAACGGTACTCCATTAATCCCTAGATTTCTAGCCTCCAGTTCATCCTGTCTCACTTCATAGGTGTAGTCCTCAGAATTAAGCATTTCCCTAACCGCATCACCATTCATTCCAATAGCTTTTGCCAAAACAATAAGGTGTTCCTTATCGTCTATATTTTCTGCGTCTACAAGCTGCGCTTTTAACAAGGCTTCTTTTGTAGTCTCTGCATACCCTTCTTTTTTAGCATAATGCAACAATCTATGTGCATTTAAAGAATTAGCAATGACACCATCTTTTATATTAAAAGCTAGCCCTACCTCACGAGCCATAGCCGTTACATGATTAAACATACCGGAAGCACCCTCTTGATCTACATTCTTGTGCTCCATAAAATATTCGGTATAATCTACTTCTGGCTTCGTTTCTATACTAGGATCTAGTTCAAAACATTTCCAGTTTACTGTAATTTGATCTTTATGTGGAAAATTTACCAAAGCGGCTTCAAATTTTCTTTTGCCGATATAGCAAAAAGGACATCTAATATCTGACCATATATTTATTTCCATTTCCCTTATTTTTTAGTGCTATTGTATTGGACGTGAAGAACTTTAAAACCTTTCTATGGCCTCATGCCAATTTTATCTTAAAATAATTTTAACTGCCCGACTTTATGTAATTTGTGCAAACTTGTATGTAATGATTGCCTCTCGCTATTCTTAAAATAGGTTCTTTTCGCTAAACGCATTAGATCATGAATTTGAGTTGCTATAACCCCATCTCCTTTACTGCGTATTCCAAAACGACTATCATTTAAAGTCCCACCGTGACATTCCTTAATTTGATGTAGCACTTTCGCCGCCCTGTTCAAAATCAAGCGCTGCGCTAACCCCCAAAATTCATGCGTATTACGCGCATAGCAATAGATACAGCCATGTTCACACCCTTGATAGGGATTCATGCTGTATTCCATACCAATATCAGGACTGGTCATCTTATTTATTATTGATTTAGGGAAAATTGGAAGGTATTGCGTTTTATTTTTATCTGCGTCCTCCCCTTCTATGCGGCAAAATTCGAGGAAATCATCACGTGTTTCATACGTGAACTCAGAAAATTTGTTGGTGTTATTGTGCTGAGCACCTCTGCCTGTGATGTAGTTTTTTGGGCTCAATGAATTGGATTTATCCCAAAAATTATAGAATAAATCCAATATATAATTTTAATTGTTGTTAAAATAAGCCATGGTTATTCGTTTTAGAAATTAACCTTAACCAACTGCTTCTTTGTACCTCGTTTGGCATAGAACAATACATTTTCTTGCGCTTCGTTAATCAATGGCATAGAGACCATAAGAGGCAAACGCGCTTCTTGGTTATCAATTACTTTTTCGTAACTCATTTTACCTGCGGCATCTAATTTTATCAGAAAGATATTTCTGTTTCTTCCCAAACCTTGCTTAAACATGATACGCTCATCACTTAATAATTGTGGATTTTCACTAGCGGTACTTATAAAGAAAAAAGTATCTCCGTCTTTCGTATACGAACAATAGGAAGTGTATGCTGCATCTCCTTGGGTTACTTCGGTCTTATTGATGTTTCTAGCCCATAACATAGCACCATCTGCTGCCAATTTTACACTGACAATATCATTATAATGGTACCTGCTAATTTTAACACTAGAACCTGTAGGATCTCTTTGTATGCTAGAGGTTACAAAATACTCTTCTGCATTAAACAAAATATCATTCTCTTTAGTTACTTCAACACCTTTAAATACTAAGTTTTTAATGTCTTTATCTTCATCTCTACCAAATTTATCTAACATAAATTGTTCTGAAAACTCATGGTATTTATTGGTACTGATTTCCATGGTAGCAGGATTGATATCGAAATACGCGATTCCGTTATAGCGGTTGTCTCTTCTATTAGAATAAAAACCTACACACACCACTTTATCGGCCACAAGCAATGGCGTTAATGCTTCTGGAAACTTTCCTGGATCTGCAAAATTCTGAATTTTACCGCCCTCATTAGTTACCTGCAATAATTCATATTGAAACTTACGTTCGTTTGCTGCAAAACGTTTCTTTTTAAAATACGCTTTGGCTGTTAGATATACTTCTTGCTTATCTTTTGAAATTACTAAATTTTCAAAGGCATAGTTTTTCTCTTCTATTTCATTAGAAAAATCATAATGCATCAACTCCTTCAAATCGGTATTAAATACATAAATATTATGCTTATTATCTTTTCCTTTCTTATGATGGGCGCTAATTGCAAAAGCCGATTTTCCTTTATCAAAAAGAACCGTTGTTGTAAAACCTGAACCAAAATTTCTATTGTAATAATTACGATCTAAAGGCTCTTCTACAGGATCTGATTCGATCTCTAGAATTTTCTGAATTTTAAAATTAAAGTTATCGTACGAACTCTGATGAATCACATAATCATAGGTCTTCTTCCCGTAATTATAATCTAGAAACAACAGATAAACCTGCCCATTTTTCACAAATGCATCTACATAACTTACATCTTTAAGTTTATAATTAAAATCTGAAACAAGCTCTAAATTGGCATTGTAATGCTCTATAAAATAACCTCTTGGTTTTAAAATTATTCCTGTATAATAAGAACGCACCAAAATACTACCACCATTACCATCTGGGGCAATAGTTAATAAGTTAGAGTACTTGTACCGGTCGTGGTACTTTTCCCCGAAGGTGTATTTAACAGGCATTTCTTGAGCATTCAGAAAACTAAAGAAAGCAAAAAAGAGCAATAAAAATATATTCTTAGTAGGCATACTATATATAATTAAGTTATTTGATACGCGGCTTTTTACTCAAAATTTGCTTTCCGTTTTTCTAAAAATGCTGTAGTTCCTTCTTTAAAATCATCGGTTCCAAAACATTCTCCAAAAGCTTTTATTTCTTTCTCGAAGCCATCGGTATCAGTACTAAAACCAGCATTTACTGCTTTTATTGCATAAGCGATCGCAACAGACGAGTTATTCGTTATCTTACCTGCTAGCTTGTTACAAAGTGGCAATAATTCTTCTGGTGTGACCACATAATTTACCAAACCATAAGCAAGTGCCTTTTGGGCATCTATCATTCCTGCAGTCATAATCATTTCATTAGCACGCCCTTTTCCTACCAATTGCGGTAAACGTTGCGTACCTCCATAACCAGGAATAACTCCAAGAGATACTTCTGGAAGTCCCATTTTAGCATTATCACTAGCCACTCTAAAATGGCAAGCCATTGCAAGTTCTAATCCGCCACCCAATGCAAAACCATTTACAGCAGCAATCACAGGGGTTGCTAAATTCTCTACATAGTCAAACAATAATTTTTGACCTTTTGCCGAGAGCTTAGCACCTTCCTTTTCAGAAAAATCAGAAAATTCTGCAATATCTGCACCAGCTACGAATGCCTTTTCGCCACTACCCGTTACAATAATTACCTTAACGTTCTTGTCTTTATTTAACGCTTTAAATGCATCATGCAATTCTTGAATAGTATCACGGTTTAGGGCGTTTAATTTATTCGGACGGTTAATAGTCACCGTCGCTATATCTTCCTGATGATTTACCAGTATATTATCAAATTTCATAGGTGTTATTTTAAAATCTATTTAAAGATAGTTGCTATAGCGCATATGATGCAAATTTAAAGCGACAATTCTGTAATAGATGTGAGTCGTGGTTAAAAGGCAACTAACAACACTAATATATATGCCATACCTACGTATTGTAAATTTATGTAAGCTGCTAAAAAGCCTCGCGTAACCACTACAGAAGCACTAACAAAATCTTAACATTCTATTTTAGGAATCCTCTTAGTTTATGCTATACTCTACCCTTAATCATTACAATTTTATGAAGTTAATACACATTAAAAGAGAAACAAAAACAGAACAAAGACACACTACAAAAATGGGGAGTTTACAAACTAAAGTAACCTATATTAAAAAGTACTTTTTAGGCTTTCCCGTAAAGACCTTACACAAATATAGAGAGACCTATTATGGTGAGGTAAAAAGCTGTGAAGACTGCATGCTCTTTATTTAATAACATTATAGTATCCATCAATCCACATAAAAAATAAAGAATGAAAGTACTTGTAATAGGAGCCGGAAACATGGGTCTTACCTACGCAAAAGGCATGTCAAAATCTAAACTCTTAAAAAAGGAGAACATTATGGTTCTTGACACTTCTGAAGAAAAACTAGATGAAGTAGATCAAATGTCAGATTTTGATGCCTATCGTAATTTAGAAGACTGTGTACCACAGGCAGATATTATTTTTATCGCTGTAAAACCCTATCATGCAGAAGATTTATTTAGAAAAATAAATAAATTAGTAACCGGAGATCAGCTCTTGATTTCCATAATGGCTGGTATTACCATTAAAACTATCAAAGACACCACAGGCTTAACTAAAATAATACGCGCAATGCCTAATTTACCAGCACAAGTTGGCAAAGGACTTACCTCGTATGTTGCGTCTCCTGAAGTTTCTAGAATAGAATTACTCGCCATAGAAAGTTTATTAGACACCACTGGTAAATCTATTTTAGTTAAAGACGAGAATTTCATAGATGCCTCTACCGGAATTTCTGGTAGTGGTCCTGCGTATGTATTTTATTTTATGCAGAGTATGATGGAAGCCGCATTGCAAATGGGGTTTTCGCCAAATGTTTCTAAGGTATTAGTTGCACAAACATTTACAGGAGCTATAGAACTGTTCAATCAAAATACCTTGTCTCCAAATTCATGGATGGAAAAAGTGGCAAGTAAAGGAGGTACTACACGCGCCGCATTAAATTCTATGGAAGACAATAATGTAGGAGAATTAATTAAAGAGGCTGCTTTTGCTGCTTTTGACCGAGCCGTTGAACTTGGAAAAGAAAAACAACATGTATAAACAAAAGATTGTCATAAAAGTCGGAACTAATGTGATGACGAATAAAGATAATAGAATTGTAAGGCCTGTACTCAAGAAATTGGTGAAACAAATTGCACAATTATATGAAAGGGGAATCATTACTATTTTGGTTTCTTCTGGGTCTGTAATTGCTGGAATGGAGGTCTTAGGTAAATCTAGTATCGAAGATAAAACACAAAAAAGACAGGTTTACTCGGCTATTGGGCAGCCTAGAATGATGCGTTTGTACTATAATATATTTCGTGATTATGGTATGAAATGTGCACAGGTTTTACCTACCAAAAGAGATTTTAGTCCTGGTGAACACCGTCAAAACATGATAAATTGTTATGAAGGATTACTTGCGGAAGGTGTTATCCCTATTGCTAATGAAGATGATGCAGTATCGCTAACCATGTCTATGTTCTCTGATAACGATGAGCTTGCTAGTCTTATCGCGCAATTAGTTAAGGCAGATAAACTCATTATTTTAACTGATATTGATGGGCTTTATAGCGGTCATCCAGACGAAAAAAGCAGTTCCCTTGTTGATCACGTAAGTCCGGATGAAAATCTAAACAAATACATTCAAGACAACACCAAAGGAGAAGCCGAGGGGCGTGGTGGCATGGGTTCTAAATTAGAATATGCACAACAGTCCGCCGCAAATAACATCCCTACGTTTATTGCCAACGGAAAAAAAGACCATACCATTATAGATATTATCGACGGAAAAAAAGTGGGTACACGAGTTGCCCTTAAAAAAGAAATAGAAGTTTAGTATGAAGTTGATACCAACAGAAATTAAAAACAATGTATTAAGTTCCATGATTCAAATTTTAAATGAGAATCGAAAGGAGTTACTTAATGCTAACAAAAAAGATCTTGAATTATTTACTAAAGAAGATCAAGCCATGTATGATCGATTGGTGTTAACTGATAAAAAGATTGATGAAATGATTCTGGCGGTCACTAAAGTTAAATCTCAAAATGATCCCGTTCACAAAGAAATATCAAAAAAGGAATTGGATAATGGTTTAACAATTATCAATAAAACAGCTCCTTTCGGTACCATCATGATTATTTATGAATCACGACCTGATGTTACTGTAGAAGCGGCAGTTCTTGCTTTTAAAGCGAATAATAAAATTTTATTAAAAGGAGGAAAAGAAGCCCTCTATAGCAATAAGATTCTTGTTGATTTCTGGCATCAAGCTTTAATAGAAAATGATTTACCAACAGACTACATTCAGTTATTGGTAATGAATAGAGAGGAGACTCAAGCATTTCTGAAAAATCCTACTGAGAAACTTGATTTAATTGTTCCAAGAGGCGGAGAAAAATTAATTGCCTTTGTAAAAGAGCATGCAAAATGTGCGGTATTGGTAAGTGGCCGGGGTAATAATTTTTTGTTTGTTGATGAAAATGCAAATTGGGAACAAAGCATTAAAGTAATTTTAAATGCTAAAACCGATAAAATATCTGCTTGTAATGCCCTTGATAAAATTCTCATCAGTACCGCGATTGATGATTATCAAGAAAAACTAAAGAATTTAGCAAACATTTTAGAAAATAATGGTGTTTCTATACTTGCAGATACCGATATAAGAAAGGTTTTAAAGGATGCCACACCAATACCCAATGAAGAAGTCTGGAAAGAAGAATTTTTAGCTATGAAGTGCTGTATTGGCGCTGTAAATTCCGTCGATGAAGCTATTCATAAAATCAATAAAAATTCTGGCGGTCATTCTGCTAGCATAATGACAACGGACCCTAGCAAAGCTCAGGTTTTTATGGAGCAAGTAGATTGTGCTGCTGTATATCAAAATGCGTCTACGCGTTTTACGGATGGCGGACAAATGGGTGTTGGCGCAGAACTAGCAATAAGTACCGATAAATTACACCATAGAGGCCCATTAGGACTAAATGAACTGGTTACCAATAAGTATTATTTCTTTGGAGACGGTCAAATCCGGGAATAAAAGCATCATTAAAACCATATAAACTAAAAATGTTCGATACCATTGAAAAGATAGAAGGAGCTGTATTACGTCATGGAAAAACGCATAGCCGTTTATATTTAACCCAGTCCACCAAAAACAATTGGGATTCACTCATCCCAAAAATGAAGGATATTGCTCATGAAAAAAAGTATGATAAAATTATAAGCAAAGTTCCAGAACAAGCAATTGAGATTTTTGAGTCTAATGGATTTCATATTGAAGCAAAAATACCAGGTTTATACAATGGTATTACCACAGGGTACTTTTTAGCGGAATACCTGAATGAAAATCGCTGCCAAAATGATAAACAAGCGCTAAAGACAATTGCGTCCGTAAAAGCTATTGCACAGGCTGCCAAAAGTTCTTCTGAAGAGGGTTACATGAGTTTACCTACTAATTTTGAAGTCCGGAAGCTCACGACAACCGATTTTTCTACATTGGCCACTTTACATAAAAAAGCATTTATGTCACACTCACTTCCTATCCATGAGGAAGCTTATCTTTTAGAGCTAGCAGAACAAAATCATGAATTCTACGGTCTTTTTAAGAAAGAGGAACTTATTGTTTCCTCTATCCTTCATATTCATAAAAAAGAATTGAATATTGAGATTGTAGATTTTGCTACACATCCTGATTACAATGGACAAAACTTATCATATTACCTTCTCCAAGAAATTAAAAAAAAGAGTGATAAAGCAAGCTATAAGACAATTTATTCTTTGGTAAGAGCAACCTCCTATGGCCTAAACATTACTTTTAGCAAACACGGCTTTCATTTTGGAGGAACGCTATACAACAACACGGTAATAAGAAATAGTTTAGAAAGTATGAATGTATGGTACTCTAATTAATTTAGGTTAATGAACCACTCATTTTAAGTCTACTAGGCTAGATTTATTTACAATGAAAATGCCACCAATTCATATCACGAGTTAACTGATATCCTAGTCTTTCATATAAGGGTATCGCCGCATTCCCTTTTGTAGTATGTAAAATGGGCTTCTTGTTAGCCTTTAAGATTTGTTGGGTGACATGGTAGACTAATTGCTTGGCCAGCCCTTTACGCCCGTAATCTGGGTGTGTAACTACTGCACTAATCTCAATAAAATCATTAGTCTGCATGCGTTGCCCTGTAACAGATACTAATTTACCCTCTTTGAATATTCCGTAATACTCTCCCATTTCAAAAGTTCTCCGGCGATAATACCCAGGCATCACAAGCCATACTAAATTATAGATATCGGCTATATCATGATGGGTAAGTCGCACTATATTCTCAGTAATTGGCGTTTCAATTAAGGAACTGAGTACCATTTGGCAGCCTTCAATTTTACGATCTAAAACAAAGTGTTTACTGGTATAGGGAGGGAGATCCTTATTGGTCACTAGAAAGAAGCTTTCACAAGTTTTCGCATAGGCTTCTAAGGCCAACTGAATAGTAGATGGATCTACGAAAGCTCCAAACGGACAAATTTCTGGATCATAAAACTTGGCTCCGTTATACGTAACTGAAAATTTCTCATGCGCTTCGTTAAGCGCAAACCATACAGGATTCTTCAGTGTTTCTTTAAAGTGACTCATGATAAGAATAAATAAGAAACAAATATAGGTATAGCAGAAAATACTTTGGTCTGTCTATACCTATACTTCTCTTAAAAGCATGAATACCTTATCAAAATTTTACTGCGGTAATTACGCTGGCGGACTCCCACAAGAGAGCGCATTATTTCTTCGCATTCCAATCCCTAATTTCTGTATGGATTTCTTTTGGCGTACGTTGTCTTCGCTTTGCTAAGTTTTCTATTATGGTATTGAAACTCCCTTTTTCATATTGGGTTTCGGCTTCCAATACCTCTGGATAATGCGCCAAATACTCATCGCGTACTGCTAGCCATTGTTCTTCTAAATCCAAATCTAGGATTGAAGCTTCTACTCCTCCATTATTAACAGGATGCGCCACATCTTCCTCTAAATTATTGATAGGTTCCTTGTCCTCTAATTCTTGAGCTAAACTATGGTTTTGCTGCACTGTATTGTCTAGGCCACCGTAAGGTCTATCTTTATGCTGATTTTTATTTTCTGTAATCATCTGATTCTATTTTAATTCTTAATGCTTAAAATTACGAAACGATGAAATCAGTGCTTGCTCTATCGGGTTTTAAACTAACTTAAAAGCCTGTAGCCCAAATAACTTTAATCTGTATTACTTGTTCTTCAGGAAAAGAGGCTATAACCCTTTTAAAGGATGGTATTTAAGCGTAACAAAAAAAACTAAAGTACTCACCCATTTAAAAAGAGAAACCGCCTTAAAAGCAGTTATGCAGGTTACAATTTTAGAAGTTATGGAGTTGTGCTATGGTTACCAGTGTTGTGTGGCATTATTTAACCTTTGTTAAGGTTGATTTTTCTTCAGTAAAAACATAACCATCAGCGTCTGGACTATAATATACTCTTTCTAAATGATAAGTATTTACTTCTTTTCTATGTATCTTATACGTATAACCACCTAAATCAATTGCTAAAAATCTACCTGAGAATGGATATAGCATATATATGCTTTTACTGTCAGAGTTAAATTTTATTTCAGATTTTCCGTCATTATCTTTAAAAATATAAATTCCAGAAAACCATTCATTTAGAACATTATCAGAGCCTTCTTGAACAACATTATATAAATCATTTTCTGTAATCTCTCTTGAGACTTTAAAATAGTCATATTTTTTATTTTTAATTTTAATAGTTAATGATGAAGCGGTTATTTTTGAAATTTCAAATATAGTATCTGTTCTTTTGTCAAAAGGTTCATAGTAATATGCAATTAGTTTATCGTTTAAACTACAACTATATTCCTCCGTGTCGTAAGGTGACCATATTACGATTCTTTCATCTTTGAAAATTATATTTACAAAATCATAATTTGATAATGTAACATCACTCCAATCATTGTCTTTATAAAGACTATTCTTAAATTCTTTCAAAACCCAAATACCGTTTTCTAAATATTTTTTTATTTGATTAGAATATTCTTGTTTAGTTGTAGAAAGAAATCCGTCAAAAACATAAACTACTCTGTTCTTATCTAATTTTACACCAACCCATTCGCCTTTTACTATTTTGTCTTTGTCTTTGATTTCCTGAAAAATAGCAGTATGTTCTATTACATTCAGTTTGCTGTTTAATTCAAATTTCCCTAGCGGTTTTCCTTTTGCTTTGTCACGATAAATTAATCCTGATTTTGCAATAACATATTTAATTTCTTCAATAGATTTTTTAGAAACAATTTCAGTCTCAATTTCTTTTTGAGCAACATTATTTTTATCAGTCTTACAACTTAAAATCGCTAATAATATTACTATGAGTGCTTTTTTCAAATTTAGATTAGTTTTAATGACACGCAAAGGCTAGTCCATGGCAAGTAGAGCTATAGAAAGCAATAAACTTTCAAGTTAGCTCCGAGCCAAGTCGCCTATTTTGTTTTAATTTTTCTCTTTTAATACCAAATCAACGATTTGGCTGTCTTGGTAAATAGCACTAAACTTTCTTAAATAACAGAATGCCCAAGTTGCAACAAACCGTATTATAGCCTTTTTAAGTTGAGTAATATTTATATTCTTTTTCTTCCCATTCTTTATATGTATTCCTAATCTCCCTTTTTAGTTCTTCTTCCGAACGAAAATTAACTCCGTTCTTTAAAGCAAAATCTACAGGGTTACTAACAAATGAAGATAAATCAGAATCAATTTTATTACTATCGATAATCTCATTGAATCGGTCTAATTCTTCATTTTGAATTTCATATTCCATACCAATTTCATTTCCTATTTGGTCAAAAAGTCGTTTTATACTGAATTGGAAAAACGCATACATTCTGCCTGACCAAAATGAAGGAAAGCCTTGATATACTGGATTCAAATAATTATAAAACATGTCAGAACAGTGTTCGGCTAATTTTATAGTTTTATTAGACAAACCAAGTTTGGACAAGTCATCAATATGATATCCAAACTTTTCATTGGTAATATCGTCTGCTGACCACAATGGATTACATCCATAATCGAATATAAATCTTAACCTTGGCTTCATATTTCATTTATTGGCTATAACGGTTTGCAACTATCCGAAGGGCGGGACTTCTATCACAAAACTTGATTTAAAAAACTACACTTCCATTAACCGCAAAACTCTTTTTGGAACACGAGACCCCGTCTTTTGGGTAGGTGCTGTTATAGGGCGTTTTTCTTTCTTCTGTCGTCATTTATTTAATGTTAAAATAATTGTCGAACCAGGAAGTAGTGTTATTGTCTTCGCCAATTTTTGTGCTTCTGTATAATTAATATTTTTCTGTTTCATTAATTCTCTCGTTGTTGTTAGTTCTAAAGGTTTTGTCACAAATAGAGTTAAGAACTCCGTTGTTTTGTCTGAGCAGTAATTAAATGTAAGTCCGAAAACTGGTGTGTCAGAAGCACCATCAATAGTCCCAATGCGATATGTCAAGCCGTTTAAATTAATAGTTAAAATATTTGCAAGTGCATAAATTTCATACGTTAAAGTTGTCTTACCGCTTGTTGTCTGAGTAGAATATTTTTTTGTGCTTTTATCATACATTTCTTCAGGGTCGTGAAGGACATTCAATGTAGTCTTGCTCGTTTGAAAGTCAAGAACAAGAGTGTTCTTGCCGTTTTTTAGCTGCAAATACCCGTTCGTTGTCCCAGAAAACCGTCCGCTGTTAACTGACTGAAAAATGGAATTGTCCTTATTTGTCCACCAACTTTTATAAATGCTGTCAGATACGGTCTGTCCGAAACTGTTTGTTATGGTCAGAAGCGTCAACATCAATATGTAAAATATCTGTTTCATTGTCGTCTTTTTAAAATGCCCTGTAACGTGTTTGTGTATGCTTAGTTGCGTGTGTAAACAACTAATTTAGTAAATAAAAACGGAATAGAAAATCTGCAAAGATTTTCCGAAAAGACAGGAACCTAGCAATTAAATATACACGGTGTTACCACACGTTTTTATTTTCGGTTTGCAATAAATTCATCCGCAATTATATATGGTTGACCTAAACTAAAATCGTTTGGACTAACATCTTCGTTTCCAAAAATCAGAAGCTTTGCATTTGGTCTATTTGCGTAACCTTTATCGCGTCCATCTTGTACGTTTTCGACTTTAAATTCAATTCCGTGTTTTTTACAAATTCGTTCAATTGGTTCTTTTAAAGGTTCTTGAATTCCAATATTTGTTTTTCCTTTTGTTTTGTAATAGCTTTCGTTAAGACTCCAGAAATTTTTGTGAACAGGAATCCAATTTCCAGTCAGTTTTTCGTACTCAAAAAATAAATCTCCAATAAATTCACTCGGGTTTTTAGGAAAGTTTTTCAGTTCGCATTCCAATTTAGGTTTTGTAAAAGTCCAAAGTAGTGGATGGTCAGTCAGAATTTTTAATTTTATATAAGGAAGATATAAATCAGCGTAAATTCCGTTAAAGTCAATTGTCTGATGAGAAATCAGTTTCCAATGCTCAACATTAATTATTTTCCCATAAAGGTCTTGTTCGTCAAGAATGAAATTAAATTCCATAGTATTAAAATGTCCAACTTGACCTTTTAAGTCAGTCAAATGTAATCTTCCACTTTGATAGAATTCTGTGGTGTTTGTTCGTTTAATTAATTCCTCAATCATTGGTTTTCTCAAATGTGTGGTAACAATTGGTTATGTAGGCTTCCCCTAATTAGAACTGCCTAATTTTCTAATACTTCCGTAAAGTTATTGTTTTTAATTCTTCTGGGGCTAGCCCCAGAAGAATTAAGTTTCGCATATTTTATTGGCGGAATTTTACCTAGTGCATCATGTGGCCTGTGATGATTGTAATCGTTCATCCAGATTTGTGTTTGCTCTCTTACTTGGTCTATATCCTCAAATATATACTTATTGAGCACTCCTCTGCGATAACTCCCGTTGAATCTTTCCACAAATGCATTCTGAGTTGGTTTTCCGGGTTGGATATACTTGAACTCTATGTCATGCATCTGACTCCAATCGTTGGTTAAATGAGCTATAAATTCTGGACCGTTGTCCATTCGAATCTTCTTTGGTTTTCCTTTTTTATTGATCAGATGGTTGAGTACCCAAACAATGCGATTGCTAGGCAATGAAAAATCAACTTCTATATGAAGTACTTCTCGATTAAAATCATCGATGACATTAAATGATCTGAAGCGTCTTTTGTTTTCCAAGACATCAGTTACAAAATCCATGCTCCAAGTATGATTAATTTCGTTTGGAACCTCTAAGGGTTCTTTTACTCTTGATGGTAAGCGTTTCTTTCTTTTTCTTCTTAATGATAACCCAAGAGCTTTGTATACTCGGTAAACCCGTTTGTGGTTCCATAATCTTCCTTCATAACGTAAACGGTCATAAGCCTTCCAAAAACCTTCTTCTGAATGTTCTTTGGCTTTTTGCTGCAATGCCGCTTCTATCTCTGTATCGTCTTTTGGTAAAGGTGTATAATAATAAACACTCTTACTCATAGTTAATACACGGCACGCCCTGTTGATGCCGTAATGAATAAGTTCTCGCGATATACCACGTTTTAAGCAAGGCTTTAGAGCTTTTTTTCAATAATCTCCTTTGCCATCTGGTAGTCAAGTGCCAAAGTAGCATACATTTGTTTGAGTTTACGGTTCTCATCTTCAAGTTCTTTAAGACGTTTGAGTTCCTTGGAATTCATGCCCGCATACTTAGAACGCCATTTATAAAAACTAGCTGAACTAACGCCGTGTTCACGGCTAATATGCTCGACACTTTTACCATTGTCAAATTCTTTTAAAATCTTTGCAATCTGTGTGGGTGAAAATTTACTCTTTCTCATACTGTTTAAATTTAAGATATTTATTCTACTTTTAAACAGTTCGGTTTTAAGGGAAGCTTACAGTTATACGTATTGCGTATATCCGTATCAAGTACCTAAGATACTACTAATGCGTTATATTTTCTATTAATTATTTGCAAATAACTGTTCTGTGTAATTTCTTGGTCTAGAATATCCTAGCCAAACTCGATGATTAAAAACATTTTGTTTGTGCGAGCGTTGCGCTCGTAGCCTAGTGAATAAGTGATGAGACATATTCTAATTATAGCAGTAAGGCCATAAGAGAGATGCTTTAGTTAGTAGAGGAATAAATTAAATAAAAAAAGCATAAAGAATCTTGTTTTAAAATCTCTGAGCTTAGAATCGTATTGTTTCAGATTAAGGAAGAATTTGCTTGTTTTTTACCTCAGTTCTTTGTTGGCTGTTCGTTATTTTTGTTTTAAAGCTTTTTTTAAGTCGAGATAAATTTCATTTAATTGTGTTTTATTAATGTTTAACAAAACATCAATTTTTTCATCATTATTATTTATTAAATACAAATTATTCCCATCAATAAAAGATTCATTTTTTTCTACTTTTTTTATTTCTGCTAACTTTATAATTTCAAAACTTTTGTTCAGATATAGAGTATAAAAATCTCTGAATTTGAATTTACCATAATAATTTCTTTTTCTATAATAGAGAACATCTTTTTCTCGAATTTCAAATTGGATAAATTCTTCGTTCATATTGTAGAAATAAATACCTAAAAAAAAAGTGATAATTGAAAAAATAAATAATGTCGGAATGAAAGAAATAAGATTACCAATAATCATTAATGAACAAGAGAAGAAATATATATATGAAGTATTTTTCATCTTTTTGTAGCTTATATAATATCTTTTGTTCGAAGTTGTATTAGTGAGTTTTAGCTTTTCATTTTTTACAATGCTATTTTTACTTATCGATGTTAAATTTAATTTTCTAAGTTCAATCTCATTAGATAAAACCTCTAACGCGATATGGGTTAAACTATTTTGTTCTTTATGTAGTTTGATTATTTCCGAGTCAGAAAATCTTTTATAGTTATCAGCTAATTCTTCTTTTGTTATCATTCAATATTTTAATTAGTATCTGATTTTTTAATGACAGCCAACAATTGTATAATGAACATATGTTCAATATATCTTTTATATTTTTCTAAGAATCAAGAGAGTTTTTTATTTTTATAATTGCACCCAATGTTTAGTATAAAACACGTAGGGCAGAGGATAAGCACTTTCGTTTCGGTTTATTACTTAGCTAAATATAAATATTTTGCTTTTATCTTTTCTTCTATAAATGCCAAATTTTATACTTGGCGGACTTTGTTAATATTCACAGACCTTTCGGTTAAGCCACAAATGCCCTATGTTTTTTATACCTCTTAAGTTTGTAATAGTTTTAAATTAGACATAAACAAGAAAGCACAAAAGAACGGGTTAAGGTTATTTTATACCGAGAAGCAACGACTTCGTCAACATTGAAAATCCCCGTTCTTTTCTACACAGATTTCGTACAGTTCTAAGAGGCTTTTAAGACCTCGTTTTTAAGTAGTAGAAACTCGCGTAGATTGTCCTTTCAAAAAACAGTTCTTATGAATAAAGATATAACATATTTTGGTATTGATATCAGTAAATCAGTTTTTGATGTTACAGATTCTCAGGGTAATTATTACCAATTTGATAATAAGGTTTCAGGCTTTAAAAAGTTTTTAAAATCACTGGATTCTACAAGTCATTGTGTAATGGAAGCTACGGGTTATTATCATTATCAGTTAGCGTATTATTTAGTTGAAAATGCAGTGCAAGTCTCTGTAGAAAATCCTTTGTCAGTAAAACGTTTCATTCAAATGAAATTATCAAAAATAAAGACAGATAAGAGTGATTCAAAAATGATATGTGAATATGCCAAGCATGTTGAATTAAAGTTATGGTATGGAGATTCAAAGGAGCAACAAGAAAGTCTTCAAATCACTAGATTACTTAGTGTTTATACAAAGCAAAGGACTATGTTAAAGAACAAAATTCATGGAGAAGAAGTTTTAGGAATTCCGAGCATGTCAGTTTTACGATCCATAAAGCGAAGTTTAAAGAGCGTTCAAAAAGAGATAGAAACAATAGAACGAAAGCTGTTAATCTTGGTCAAAAAAGAACATCAAGATTTATTAACTCGTTTAGAAACCATTCCTGGAATCGGCAAGAAAACGTCTTTGATGTTGGTTGTTTTAACGGATGGATTTAAACGTTTTACCAGCGGTAGTGAACTGTGTAGTTATTCGGGTTTAACTCCAATGATTCGGCAAAGTGGTAGTAGTGTAAGAGGGCGAGCACGCATAAGTAAAATAGGCAATGCGAAGCTTCGAAATTTATTATTTATGTGTAGTTTCAATGCTTGTAAATATAACAAGGCATGTAAAGCAATTTATGATCGAATCGTAGCTAAGGGAAAGAGTAAAAACTAGCATTAATTGCGGTTTGTAATAAGCTCTTAAAGCAAGCATTTGCCATAGCAAAATCAGGATTAATATATGACGACTCTTATAGAAGTGTATTGGTTATAGATTAAGTGAATATCACTTGTTTTTTACCACAGTTCTTTGTTAGCAATAGTGATTTTTTTATAAATCTAATTTTACACTTTGTCATTTTATTAAATTCCTAAATTTTTTAATGAATAGAATTCCCTAACAACTCTGCCTCGGGGTAGTTCATTTTCATTGGTAGGGATTAAAGAAAACTAGTCACATTGAAAAGTACGACAACTGAAATTTTTATATTTTTCGAAAGCCTCTATTTTCTTTTCTTTTATTACATTAATACCAAATCTATATTTTCCATTTGAATAATTAAAGTGATAAGACATTTCACAAAATAAAGAGTCTTTTATCGAATACATTGGAACATCGAAATGAATTTCAGACGCTCTACTGTAATTATAATTAGCTCCTAATAGATGAAAATTTTGGATATTTATACTATCTTTTTTATTTCTTTTGTATAAATCTTTGATCGTGTTTTTATTAATTAAAATATTAATTATTGAATCATTTAGTTTTAAATTCCCGCTATTATACATCTTTTTGTTCCTAATTAATAGTAATCTATATTCCATATTATTTTTAGGTTTCGATAAATTAGGAGTTATTTTTAATATATAGGAGTAATTACCTAATCTTATACCGTCACAAAATTTTTCGTCTAAACAGACTTTGTAACTTACCTTTTTTATTGACTTTTCTGGTGTTTTTTCAGGCTCTTTTGAACTCTCTTTTTTACAAGAATATAGCGAAAAAATGAAAATTGTTAGAATTATAATATATAGAGATTTTTTCATAATAAATTCTATTTTTCAACAAATAATTATCTGAGTATAGCAGTGTTTTTTTTCATTATTGCTAACGTTTAGTATATGAAACGTAGCGTTTAAATATATAATAAATTTCAAGTTTAGCACTTAGCCAAATCGCAGACTTGGCGGACTTCGTAAACAAGCGCATACTTTTGATAAAGCACTAATTAGCTATGTTTTTCACCTCAGTTCTTTGTTGTGCGTTCGGCTTTTTACGTTTCTGCTATTCCTCCAACTTTTTCAACAATATTATTTACAATTTTTATTTCAAGTCCGTGTTCTTCATCTATGTAGTAAGAAAAAGGAATTTTTATTGTGTTATTATCTAGAATTCTGATAGATTCTAATATCCCCTCAACATAGTCAAAATGTATTTCTTTATTATCAATACAAAGTGGTGAGTTTGATTTATCATTTTCATTTTTCTGAATTTTTACATTTTCAAACATAGGAAAGAAAGGTTGTTCATAATATGTTGCATAAAAACTTTTATAATGTTCAAAAATTTCAAATTGAACATTTATAAATACCTTGTCAATTTCTGTTATAAATTTTTTTAGCGTACTTTCATATTCATCTAGTTTAGATATTGAAGGTGGATTTTCAAATTCTTTCCAATCATTATCAGAATCAAATTGCTCTCCTAGATAAATTTTAACCGATTCAGTATTTTTATATGTTTTTAAATAGGGGATTTTAAATTTATTTTCGGCAGAAAACCCACTATAATCTTTTTTTACTTCTCCAAAATATTTGTTTAATTTCATTTCTACAATTTTTTTTTCAGCTGACGCACAACGTTTTGGCTATGAACAGTACGGGAGCAAACTAGCGTTTGCTTTCCTCCACACACATAGCGAAATCTTTTGGTTTTGTTTTTTCCTTTTTTATTACAAAGCCAAATTAAAAAGATTTGGCGGACTTCGTAAAGAGAGACTAAACTTTGGCTTACGCACCAAAACCCGTATTAATTATAGCCATTGTAAATAGCGTTATTTATTACAATTACTATCTGTCAAATCATTTCTTGTAGGGTTGTATCGGTTATCTAGAAAATCAATTGAATCAATTTTTTTTTCAATTATTAATTTGGAGATTTCGCAGTAATTCGAAAATGAGCTATTACTCCAAATATATAATTTGTTAATGTATTTTACATTTTCAATATTTAAGTTTCCATTGAAAATACGATTTTCATGAATAACCATATATTCATTTATGGAATCTATTTTTTGTAAAGAAATTTTCTTCAAAGATGAATTATGTTCAATTGAAATTGTTTTTTTTATTTTTTTTAAATTTTTAAAATTAGTTATTTCATCAAGTACACTAGCTCCTGATATTGAAATCTTGTCAATAGTTTCTATTTTATTAAATCCATGTAAAGAAACTAAATCACTACAACCACTAAAATATAAATCCTCTATAGTGAGTAATTCATTGAAAGAACTTATCTCGGTTAGCCCATAATCATTACCAAAAATCATCATTCCATTTATTGATTCCAAATTATTAAAGGAATCAATCTTTTCTAAATTTCTAGTACCAGAAATAGTAAAATCACCATTTACTTTTTCAATATTTCTTAGTCCTTTAACACTCGTTAAATTTTTTACTACAGAAATCATTAATTCTCCATTTATTACCTCTATACTGCTAAGTCCATCTAAATTAAAGATATCTTCAGTGTTAATGATTTTTAGAGAACCATCAATAAAATCATATTTTTTGTTTTTAGTAAAAGAATCAATTTGCTTTTGAGTAGTAAAGGATAAATCCCCAGAATACACAATGTTATCCTTTGTTGGGATGAGACTAATTTTTTGCACTTGTTCTAGCTCAGGTTCGATGGTTTTTTTTTCATTTCCCAATTGACAATTCGTAGATAAAATTATAACTAGTATTATAAATAATATTTTCATTTTAGTAATGCTATATAACGTTGTTGTATATGAGCTGTGGCGTGATTTAGCAAGAACCTCTCCAAATAAAAACTGGCTTTGGAAAATCCGCAGGATTTTCCAAGTGAGGACAGACCAAGCTATAGCTTATATACTATGTTGTACGTTCGTTATTTTGACTTCTAAAGTCTACTTTATTCTCCAGTATAAACTTTTTTAAAATTCGGATTATTTTTATATATATTATTTTCTATTATAAAATCTAATGGTTCTTGTTCTCCAGTTTTAATTATATTTTCTAAATATTTGTTGTTGCCTATGTATGAATTAGTCAATTTAAAACGAGACCTATTTTTATCTGAATCTGACGGATAATACATATAAATTGCTTTCCAATCTTCAAGCTCATAAAATTTGCATTTGTCAATACTCACATTTGTGTGGTTCCATAATAAAGAAATCGATGCATTTTTTATAAAATCACAATATTGGAAAAAATAGCTGTTTTCAGATGAAGGATAAAAGGCTATACTCTTATCGCTAAATTGTATTTTGCTAAAAAATTTTATATTTATAAAAAATAAATATTCTGATAATTCTTCAAATAAAAATTTTTGGTCGATATAAAGAATTGCTTCATCGTCGTTAAGTGTAACTTTTTTGAATGCTAAATTATTAAAAGTTACACTTTTTAAGCCTGATAATTGAATGGGATACGTAATAATTTCAGTCTTATAATCACTTTTAATCTCAACGTTTGTATACCCTTTTATAAGAAATGTTTTACGCTTATTTTCTTCAGAGTGAATATGAAGTCCATTGTATAAATCACTATTTAATTTACCTGTAGGAATATCTGCTATCTCTGTATTTTCATCTAAGTATTTAGCTAAATTCAATCTTTTAGACTTTATATTCAGAGTAACATTATTTTTGATGTTCTGAAAAAATTGTTCTTCATTGTAAACATCAATATTTTCCTTCTTATTTTCATAAGATGATGAATAATCATAATTTTCAAAATCATATATAATAAAACTATCAAAAACATATCCATTTTCTTGTTTTCCTTTTGAATTTTTATAAAAGATATGTTTCCATTCACCTACTATTTTATTATTATTTGAAAGGGTGATGTAATCATATATTTTTGTTGATGCAAAAATTTTTATTTTTTTATTATGAGGTATCGTGGCAATTTTTTGAGAATTTAAAGAAGGTTTTTTTCTAATAACTAAACCATTTTCAGAATTTACTCTTCCATCTTCTGCATAAAAACTATAAATTTTATTTAATGGAAGTAAAAGTTCTTTGTTGTTAGATTGTTCTTCTCCAGTTCTGTTATAATGTTCTTCTATATCTTGTTTTACTAAATTTCCAATTATTTTAAAGTTTCCTCCATTGTATTGTATTTCTATTTTTTCTTTTGTCCCTTTAAAATCAATTTCTAAAATTATTTTTTCTTCTGTTTTTTTCGTGATTTCACCATAATATTCTTCATTTAATCCTGTAATATACATTATAGATTCAGAATTAATAATTAAAATATAATCAGCAGATAAACTTAATTTAGTTTCTTCTTGAGGTTCATAATAAGATGCATATGTGTAAATTCCTTCCCAAACTCTTTGTTTTTTTACACTTTCAATATTTTTAATTTTTTGTTCTTGATTTGTTTTATTATCGATTTTACAAGAAAAAACTAATAGCATACAAAAAAACATATAAATTTTCATTGTTTTAATTTTTGTTAATGACGTACAACAATTGGATATACGTATTGCGTATATCCGTATCAAGTACCTAAGATACTACTAACGCGTTATATTTTCTATTAATTACTTGTAAATAACTGTTCTGTGTAATTTCTGAATCTAAGATATCCTATACAAACTCCTTGATTAAAAAGCATTACGCTTGCGCAAGCGCTACGCTCGTAGCCTAGTAAATAAGTGATGAAACATATTCTAAGTATAGCAGTAAGGCCATAAGAGAGATGCTTGGGCTAATGGGGGGCAGGCAGATAGGCTGGGGAGTTTTACGGCTGTTGCTTAGAATTAGATAGTAAATTTTATTACTACTTTACATCCCCCGCCCTCCGGGCACCCCCTTCAAAGGGGGAATTGTTGGCGTTGAAAATGTATTCTTTTTTAGTTATAAGGGGTTTGCTTCTTATACGATATGTCCTAAAAGAAGACTACCAACCTCCAATTTTCCTGCGTTCTGCTTGTTGCTCTGGCGTTGCTTCAGGTGTAGGAATATCACTTGGGTATAAAGGTTTAGGAAAGCCCTCTGCTTTTCTTCGTTCAAAATCTTGTAACCTATATTCATCAAAAGCAGCGCCTGGTGGCAAAGGGCGGTTTTTATCCATGTACCAAACTAAAAAATTCCAATAATCTTCCCTATTCCAGTCTACTAAGCCCATAGCAGCTTTAGGTTCTATTCCCTTTTTGGTTTGAAAAAATAAAGAAGTATAAAAACTATCTATATAATAGCTTTTTATAATGCCATCACCATCATTGAAATTTACAATTTTCTGTGGTTTTTTTTTAGAAATGGGCATATGTAGTTTACCTGTTTGCCTATTGGCAATAAAATGTTTGGTGGGAGCTATATAGTGGTATATGAAAATAAAACCAAATATTCCTCCAAATATTAAGAAAACAAAAAAACCTATCCAGCTTTGATAGGGTCTAAACAAGATAAAATAAAACAAAATAAAGCCTAACCAAACCCATTGTCCATTATATCCTTTTACTTTTCCTTTATAAGTTCTATCTTCTATAAATTCAATATCGTCTGCTCTTATTGCAAATTCGCCTGTATCGATGCCTACGAGGTCAATTCTATTTCTTTCAGGAATGGCTGTTATACGTTTTGCTAATTGATCCATTAATGTGTTATTTCCAAGCTTTAATTTCTTCTATAGTACCAATGGAGGTATTAGTGCCTAGTAATTGTTAATAAAAGCAGCACTTGTAACCAAGGGGTAAGATACAAAAGAGTAACGGCATAAGGGAGACGATTGTATTAGTGGGGGAATAAACTAAATAAAAAAACTCAAAGATTCTTGTTTTAGAATCTCTGAGCCTAGAATGGTATTGTCTCATATTAAGGAAAATTTATTTTTTACCTCAGATTTTTGTTAGCGGCAGTTTTATTGAGATTAATCTTCTCTAAAATAAACTAAATCACCTGAAAGGTATATGTCTTCTAAAATATCCTTTTTGTATTCTAAATTAAGTACATAAAAATAATATGAAAAAACAGGCTCTTCCTCTCTGACAGTATAACTTTTATTTATTATTAAGTCTAAATTTAGTGCATTAGAATCGTTATCCACTGTTGATACAAATCTTATAATCCTATCATCTAAAGTCCATTCATATAAGACTAATTCGTTTTTCCAACTACATATTAAATTTTTAGGTTGTCCATAGTTATCATTTAATAATTTAAATAAATCGTTAATTTCAGAACTACTAACCCAGTGAGCAACCCCATTTATTAGTTTAATTTTATTGTCAGATGTAGCTACCAAGTTTACAGCTTGAAATATATGCCTGTCAAATTTAGCTATTGAATCAAGTGAAAATTTGCTTCCTTGCAAGTACTCAGAACCACTTACTCTAACTAAGGATTCCTCTGTATAACCTTTTACTATATACGAATCAGTATATTCTTTACTTTTAAGTCTTTCAGGATACAATTCTGAAACCTTTGTATCAAAATCAAAATTTTCTAAATCCAAAATACCCTCACCAATAGGTTTCACTTGGTTTTTGCAACTTAAAAATAGGATTAGTAGAAATAAAATGATAGTGTATTTTTTCATTTTGTCTTAAATTAAAGCTAACAAATGGATATACGTATTAAGTTACTAAGATAACATTAATGCGTTATATTTTCTATTAATTACTTTTAAATAACTGTTCTGTGTAATTTCTTGGTCCAGAATATTCTGTTCAAACTCGCTGATTAAAAAGCATTACGCTTGCGCAAGCATCACGCTCTTAACCGAATGAGTAAGATACAAAAGAGTAAAAGAAATAAGTGATGAAAATTATTTTATTCAAAGCTGTAACGGCACAAGCGAGATGCTTGCGTTAATGGGGAGACGCTTGCGCTTGTAAGCTTCCCTTAAAACCGAACTGTTTAAAAGTAGAATAAATATCTTAAATTTAAACAGTATGAGAAAGAGTAAATTTTCACCCACACAGATTGCAAAGATTTTAAAAGAATTTGACAATGGTAAAAGTGTCGAGCATATTAGCCGTGAACACGGCGTTAGTTCAGCTAGTTTTTATAAATGGCGTTCTAAGTATGCGGGCATGAATTCCAAGGAACTCAAACGTCTTAAAGAACTTGAAGATGAGAACCGTAAACTCAAACAAATGTATGCTACTTTGGCACTTGACTACCAGATGGCAAAGGAGATTATTGAAAAAAAGCTCTAAAGCCTTGCTTAAAACGTGGTATATCGCGAGAACTTATTCATTACGGCATCAACAGGGCGTGCCGTGTATTAACTATGAGTAAGAGTGTTTATTATTATACACCTTTACCAAAAGACGATACAGAGATAGAAGCGGCATTGCAGCAAAAAGCCAAAGAACATTCAGAAGAAGGTTTTTGGAAGGCTTATGACCGTTTACGTTATGAAGGAAGATTATGGAACCACAAACGGGTTTACCGAGTATACAAAGCTCTTGGGTTATCATTAAGAAGAAAAAGAAAGAAACGCTTACCATCAAGAGTAAAAGAACCCTTAGAGGTTCCAAACGAAATTAATCATACTTGGAGCATGGATTTTGTAACTGATGTCTTGGAAAACAAAAGACGCTTCAGATCATTTAATGTCATCGATGATTTTAATCGAGAAGTACTTCATATAGAAGTTGATTTTTCATTGCCTAGCAATCGCATTGTTTGGGTACTCAACCATCTGATCAATAAAAAAGGAAAACCAAAGAAGATTCGAATGGACAACGGTCCAGAATTTATAGCTCATTTAACCAACGATTGGAGTCAGATGCATGACATAGAGTTCAAGTATATCCAACCCGGAAAACCAACTCAGAATGCATTTGTGGAAAGATTCAACGGGAGTTATCGCAGAGGAGTGCTCAATAAGTATATATTTGAGGATATAGACCAAGTAAGAGAGCAAACACAAATCTGGATGAACGATTACAATCATCACAGGCCACATGATGCACTAGGTAAAATTCCGCCAATAAAATATGCGAAACTTAATTCTTCTGGGGCTAGCCCCAGAAGAATTAAAAACAATAACTTTACGGAAGTATTAGAAAATTAGGCAGTTCTAATTAGGGGAAGCCTACAATTTTCTTCTAAATCTAAAGGTTTCCTAATCCATCCTTTTTGAGTAAATGGTATTTTACCTAATAAGTGAATACACTCTACTTGTTTATAATCTTTTATATTTCTGGATCTAAAATATCCTTTCCAAACTCCCTGATTAAAAAGCATTACGCTACTGCGATTGTCACGCTCTTAACCGAATGAATAAGATACAAAAGTGTAAAATAAATAAGTGATGAAAATTATTTTATTCAAAGCCGTAACGGCACAAGCGAGACGGTTAAACTAGCGGGGAAAACATCAATCAAGAATAAAAACTAGAATAACTAAAAATAAGAAAGATACAATTTGAAAATTCCTTAACTTAATGACATTAAACGAGCGCTAGCGCCGGTTTTACCTACCTCCACTTTCTAACTTATTTAAATAAATTCTACCATTAATTTTATTAAAATAAATATACATAGTTTCTTCACTGAAGGCTCCATCATCTATATCTTCTTGAGTTACATCATAAGAACAAGATACTTCAAATTTTAACTCATCACTGCAATCATTACTTTTATTAAAAGAAATATTTTTGCCTAAGCAACTTTTGTTATTCAAGAAATCAATTAAAATTTCTAAATTTATATTTTCTTTTTTTTCAAAAGAAGTCGAAAATTTTTCTTCTGATGCTATTGTTAAAAAAGTTTTGATTTTTGATATATCAGATTTTGTAAAACATTTTGGATTTTCCTTATCTACCTTATTTGATTTTTCACTTTCAATCTCAGATAAATCAATTTTAGTTTCTTTATTTATTAAGGTATATACATTTTGCCTAATTTGATTTGATGTGAAATTAATAATAGCTACACTTTCTCTAAATTCAGTTTTACTTTCAGAATTTTCAAAATAGACTGGAATATCTATTTCATAATTTGATTCCTTACCATCCCAAATATTTATTATTAACGATTTAGGCTCTTCTCCATCACAGCTATGAATAATAGGAAAGAATAAAGTTTGATTATCATCTTTACCCAAAACCTGAATTTCATCAGTCATAATCTTTAGATCACAAAGAATACTTTTATTTTTAAAAGAAAAACTATCTACTAAAATATCTTTATTAAAAATTAAAACTTCTAACTCTTTAGTAAAACCTTTAGAGCCTAGTTGACCTTCATCTTCTAATAAAAAAATAGATTTAAAGTTTTGTTTATTATTTTTAAAAACAACTTCTTTGACTACTTTTTTCCCTTTATAAATTGTTTCATTTACACTATTCTGAGAAGAAATTAGATTTTCTTTTTTCTCCTGTTTACATGAAATTATAGAAAAAGTAAGTATAAGTATTTTAACGAGTACTAGATAGTGTTTCAAAGCTAAGGTTTGTATTTTTAAATTCATCATATTCATAATCTTTTTGTTCTGGAGTATAGTTATCGGGTATTCTGAAATAATCAATTACAGATTTATCATAACGAGATACACATACTTTACCATTAGTACTTTTATCTCCACCTGTTTGATTACCACCTAATAAATAAACATTGTCTCCATCTACATTAACAACAAAACCAACATGTCCTGCTCCATTATCATTTTCATCCCAATCTATAACTGCTAATGCCCCATACATTGGGTTTTCTTTTGAATCTTCTTTTCCCCAGTTTTTCCAGTCAGTCGCTTTAGCTGTTATTTTACCTGTATGCTCTTTAGATTTTGAGTATACCCAACAAACAAATGATGCACACCAAGGCCAATCTTTATCATCTGTTTTATTTTTATGACCTGCTGATTCATGATATTCAATAACTCTAGGATTATGTCTTGAACCTGCAATTTCCTCTGTCCATAATTCTCCATATGCTATCTGCATCCAAGATGCTCGTTCCTTTAATTCATAAATGTTAGGGTTATTTAAACAAGCTGTATTAAATTTGAAAATAGGATTCAATTTATTAAATATTTTAAGTCTTTTCGACCAACCATTTGGGTCTGGCTTCAAATATTGACCTCTTCCATATCCATTTATCACCTTGGATTGCAACCAAAAATACTTAGAATCTTCTTTAATAAGCAGAGATGTGTCATTTAAAGATTTACCATCAACTTCACGAAAATCTTCTCTCTCTTCTCACGAAATAGAATTTAACCTGCCTGAATCGTTAATTTCGTATTCTATTGGCGTTTCTGGATTATCTTCATCTAATATATATAAATAACCTTTTATTAAACCTGTACGAACTCCTTTGAAATTATCTAAACGAGGTTCTAAGATAAAAAACTCATCAATTTCTAGAGTAGCTCCTTTTTCAGTTGTGTAAAGTTCTCCATCTTCACCTACAAATATTGGTTCTGTATTTTGAGGTTGTGCTTTTGCTTTTACTAATTTATCGTCATTTGAAAAAACACCAAATTTTAAAAAATGTAACTTTATTATTGGTTCATTTTCAGGGATTAATTCTAATTTTTGAGAACTAAAATCGAATGTTCTACCACCACCTTCTATTTCTAAGGTGAGTATACGTTTTCTACTTTCTTTTTTTCCTTCCGTATTACTCATGGGTATCCGTGTTATCTTTATTCCATTCTTCAATTGTTTCCAAAGGTTTTAACTCTGCAGTACCATCTGCTTTAACAGTACCACTAAATTTTAATACACTTTGTTCTCCATCAATTGTTAAATCATCTTTTTCTTTAACAGAGATCGACAGACTTTCTCCTGGATCCATATGTTCTGTCAGAACAAAAATACTAGCCTTTTCTCCGTACATTATTTCTTGGATTTTCTCCTGTCCATGCTCATCCATCCAGTAGCTCTCTACCACCTTAGGAGCTTTGTCATTCCCTAACATGGCGCCCGGTATGGTCATGGCTATATTTTTAAATTCTTCCAGTACGCTACCAGCGGTGTTTATTTGCATAGGTTCTAAAATATCCTATACAACCTTACTAATTAAAAAGCATTACGCTAGTGCGAGCGTCTCACTCGTAGCCCAGTGAATAAGATACAAAAGAGTAAAAGGAATGAGTTATAAAAAATATTATAATCAAAGCAGTAACGGCATAAGAGAGACACTTGCGCTAGCGGGGAAAGTTATTTACCTCACAAAGTCTTTACTAACATATCCTTGCTTACCGTTCAATTCTATTTTAACCCACGCTTCCAAAAT
This sequence comes from Cellulophaga algicola DSM 14237, assembly GCF_000186265.1. Lineage (NCBI taxonomy): Bacteria > Pseudomonadati > Bacteroidota > Flavobacteriia > Flavobacteriales > Flavobacteriaceae > Paracellulophaga > Paracellulophaga algicola. The sequence goes on along the minus strand of NC_014934.1, from coordinate 1,941,038 downwards.
TTCTAAAACTTTTAAGCCATCCTTTGGGTAAGCTTTTTCTATAATAGCTCCAGTAGAATTAGGTGTTGACCTAACATTTAAATAAGTGTCCACTTGTGCGTAGACCGTTGAGCCTATTGTAAATGAATTTTTACTTTGTTTTAGTTTTTTTAAAGAATCAACCTGTTTTATTGAAAGATTTATATAATTATCTGGGGACTTGTAATATATCTCATTAAAAATTAAATCTTTGTTTCCTACATTGACATAAACCCTTGGTTCATTTTCATACATTTTAAGATGAAATATCCTTTCTTCATATGGAGATCCAATAATTTTTTCGAATGTTTCTCCGTCGTAAGTATGCTCTCCATAATCTTTATAAGAAGCATTTTCATCGAAACCAATTAGTTGAAAAACTGTAAATTCATTAGAGAAAATTGGAAACATGATTATATATTCATTATTTTTTTTTAAAAGTTTAATACCATCAAGTAGCTTGAATACATTTGTGCCGCTACTTTTATCATATTCCATAAAATATCCATCAAAAAAAGGAACTATCTTTTCATTAATTTCGAGATATGCCAAGTAATCATAAGTATAAGTGTATAAAACTATTGGTATATTGTCAATTACAGCTAGGTTGAAAATGATTAAATTATCTTTTTGACCAATAACTTTAGGAGTATATTTAATCTCAGAAAATTGTTCTGTTACAACAAGGTTTTTAGTACTAGAGTTTATTTCAGTCTCAATATTTTTATTTTGCGCTTGTGCTTTTTTTTTGCAGGAGAATAACGAAATACAGAGAATTAATACTATAATTTTTAATATTTTCATAGATAAGGTTTTACTTTGTTTGGAAGGAAGAATTACTGTAATGAGTTAACCTTATCTTTCCATTTTTTTCATTAATAGTTCCTCTAGCAGATTCATCTTCTTGAAGTTTTCTTTCACTTATACTTTGTTCATCATAATGTAATTCAAATCTATATGTACCCTACTCGTGCCACACCTATAATCGCAGAACCTGGCGCGCTTTTGTAAAGCGTGACTAATTGTTTTTCTATTTCAAATTAGCATAGAGGAAGTACTTTAACCGAAGGGATTTCTGGATTGTCTTCTTCATAGATTACATAGCTACTGTTTTTCCAATCTCTTTCATGATAAACTAATTCTGAAGCCACAGGATTATAATGTATATAATTTAGAGAATCATCTAATATTTTAAAATAGGTTGGTCGAATAAATGAACCACTATGGACTTAAAGTCCATAGTTTCTGGCTGGTGACTTAAAGTCACCCAAAAGTCATCGTTCCAATATGAAATTTGTGTTTTCTCCATCATCTGGCTTTCTATGATGCTCCAAATACTCATTAACCATTTGATCAGTTATATTACCTGTACTCCAACAACCATAACCTATTCCCCAAAAGTGACGACCCCAATATTTTGACTTTAATGCAGGAAATTCTTGTTGAAGCTTTCGAGAACTTCTACCCTTTAACTTCTTCATCAAATAGCTTAGACTCATTGATGGTCGATATTCAATATGCATGTGAACGTGGTCTTTTGAAACAACTCCCTTCAATATCTGAACATCTTCAGAATCACATATTTGTAATAAGATTGTTCGACAACGAATCTGAATATCGCCTTCCAAAACAGAATAACGATATTTTGTACTCCAAACTAAGTGAGCAGTCAACCTCGAAACGCTATGTCCATTAGTCCTTTGTTCAGCCATAAATCAAAGGTAGGTCTTTTTAGAAGCTAAAGCGAAATGCACTAAAGTGCATAGTTTTAACTATTTTTGAGACCAATAAATCTACCCAATCAATTAGTGTTATTGTCACAAATGTTGGAACGGTACTATCTATGACTTTATATCTCTGAGACCTTATTTAAAGATTATAAATTGCATTACAAGTACTAAAGAAAATTAGACCACACTTCAAAGAAGTGCGCCAGAGTTGCGGATATGTCGCGCGAGGGGTTAAGAATATTGAAATAAAATCTATGAATAAGTCATTGACTCACGATCTTAAAATATTATTTAATAATCTTGAGGTTATAAGTCCTGGAATAAATGAAGAAGACAAGCCTATACTCTTTATGTATTCATTACCTCTAACTTTACGTTAAGAAATAATAATAGTCCAAAATTTTGATATAGTTTTATTGGTAGAATAAAACTATATCAAAATTGATGTTTATTGAGGAACAACTTCTTTCCACTCCCCATGTAAAGCAATATTTTCGCCTGATTGCCATAATTGATGTGTAATATCTCCATTTTGGTTCGTTGAAATAATATCTTTCCAATGTTTTTCACGTTCCTCTTGCCATTTGTCTTTAAATTCATCTGTAGGAACATAGGTCCGGAATAGCGGAGGAGGAAAACCATCTTCTTTCCTGCGTTTATAATCTTTTTTGCGGTAATCATCAAATGCATCGCCTAGCGGTAAGGGTCTGTTTTTATCTGTATACCACAATATAAATGAAAGTTCTTGATTGTAATTTCCACCTAAAGAAGGTGTATATCCATTTTCTAATTTGTTAGGTTTGATTATAATAAATTTATCTCGATTTGGAGAGCCACTAGCTCCTCCACCATATCCTACTCTAATATTTATTATCTTCATAGTGTATGGTTTCCCGTAACTGAATGCAGGGAAAGATACTAACCCATTTTTGCGATCTAAAATAATTTGTTTTTCAGGAACAGTCAAATAATAAGCTGCTGATAAAATCATTACGCTTAAACTTAAAATAAATGTTATACTTTCATAAATAGTCCATTCAAAATCAGAAAAAAAAATCAGTACAGAACGTATTACAAAAATTAAAGAGGATATTCCAAAAATTAACGGTCCCGCTAATTTTGAATTTTTTCGACGAATGAACTCATCAGTAGCTATAAAATTTTTATTTTTATTTATGTCATTTGAAGGTAGTGGATATTCTTGGATGCTTAAAGCTAAATAACCCGCCCAAAATTCGTTCTTTTTACGTTTTTTTGGGTAAGAAGAATGCGTGTTTTTTTTTTCAAAATTAATATCTAATTTTCCCATGTTTTTGATTTAAGTAATTCTTTAAGAGGTAAATTACGTACATTTCCCTCTTCATTAGTTTTAATAAAAATATGCTCATATGAATTAGGCTTTATTTTAACGCCCATATAACGATTGTTGTTTCCGCCTCTTGCACTACTCGTGCCACATCTATAATTGCAGAAGCTGGCGCGCTTTTGTAAGGTGTGACTAATTGTTTTTCTATTTTAAAATACCATAGAGGATGTACTTTAACCGAAGGGATCTCCGGATTGTCTTCTTCATAAATTGCATAGCTACTGTTTTTCCAATCTCTTTCATAATAAACTAATTCTGAAGCCATAGGATTATAATGTATATAATTTAGAGAATCATCTAATATTTTAAAATAGGTTGGTCGAATAAATAAATCTACCCAAATCAATTATTGTTATTGTCACAAATGTTGGAACGGTACTATCTATAACTTTATATCTCTGAGACCTTGTTTAAACATTATAAATTGCATTGCAAATACTAAAGAAAATTAGACACACTTCACAGAAGTGTGCCAGAGTTGCGGATATGTCGCGCGAGGGGGCTGTGGATTATTCTTTTATCGTATTATTTAAACTTGCTCGAAAACGGTACTAGTTACAAACTAGCACGAGCGGGGCTATTAGCGAGAAACACCATTTCCATCTACTTTTGCTTGTAGCCATTCTTCTTTAAACCCTTCTAAATCATAGTAATTGTTTTTCTCAAACTCTTCTGAATATACGTTGTTTTTGTCTTGGAACTCTGCAAAACCTCCCATATATGCAAACATTTCATAGGTTTCATTTTGTATGGAATGGTATATCTGAGCAATTAAATATGCTTGATTTTTAAAGGAAAGATTATCAAAATTTTGATTGTTTTGTATTAAAAAATTAATATAACTATTTAAATCATCACTAAAGGATTCATCATCTTTCATTTTTTCTAAAACAAGATTGTGGAAAACAAATTTGTTGTTACAGTTTTTATGCCATAATAGTTTTCCATATTCAAAACCATTTGTTTTTCCATTTATAGTTTCAAATCTATATTTTTTGATAAACCATATTAAAAGCTTACTATCTTCTAAATATCCAAATTCAGAGATAAGACTTTTCATAAAATATTCATCATTATTGATTAACCAATCAAAATGATCCTTATTATCATTAAATAGATATTCATTTCTAGCAACAAACTTTTTTAAATTAAAGAGTCTCTTATTATTTAAATCGTTTACATCTTTCCATTTATGAATCGCGACAAGAGTTCCATCGCTAGATGTTCTTTCATTATTAGATGTTTTCTCGTTATTAGATAAATCTAAAAATTGTTTCTGATAACCGATTATTTCAGGGATAGCATAAAGTTCTGTTATAAAGTTAAGTCCCTTAATTATATGAATTGAGAGTGGTTGTACTTCTATAGTATTATCGTTTCTATAATAAGAAGTATTCCGGTTACAAGGATTTTCAAAAAATATGGTTAAGTATTTTTTGTTAGATTTTGGAAGGATAGTTCTTCCAAATATTTTTTTAATTTTGGAATTAAATACTTCACTAGATAAACTATTTAAATTTTGTGTGTTTTTTTGTAAAAGGGGAAGGATAACCTCTAAATCCTTTTCTGAATATTTGTAATCAGATATATCATAAGAATCATCATACAATTGTGTATAGCCAATATCCAGTTGTTGTTTTAAGATTATTTCTAAATCAGATTTATCTTTTTTTTCCTGTTTTTCTTGGGAGACTTCTATTTTTGGTATGTTTTTTTCTATTGTGATCTTATTTTCTTTTTTTACTTCCTGCTTACAAGAAAGAAGAAGAAATGTGAAAATTATTAAAAGCCTTGATATTGTATTTATTCCCATCTGTAAATTTTATAATTTGGTTCTGCTTTTCTATAATCTCCACCTGTCCAAAAACCTGTTTGAAAAAAATCTGAAAACCATTGATTGTCAACAGCATACATCTGTACATGACCCCATTTATGCTCGGTACCGTTCCATTCAAACTTCTCAACAACAGCTATATCTCCTATTTGATAATTCCCAACAGCGACTTCTTTAAAACCTTGTTTGACAAGATAAGGATTGTATTGATGAGCATTAAGCCCAGCATAGGTTTGCAATACAATAATTTAGAGAATCATCTAATATTTTAAAATACGTTGGTTGAATAAATAAATCTACCCAATCAATTAGTGTTATTGTCGCAAATGTTGGAACGGTACTATCTATGACTTTATATCTCTGAGACATTGTTTAAAGATTATAAATTGCACTGCAAATACTAAAGAAAATTAGACACACTTCACAGAAGTGCGCCAGAGTAGCGGATATTTCGCGCGAGGGGGTTAATATCTACTTTCAACTTCTTTTAGCTTAACTTCTTTTCCGTTTTCTATAAGAGAACTAACGGCATAAAAATCTTCTCCTTTTTTATAAATAGTAATTAATGGTATACTTGTATCTCCAGTATATTTATCATAATCAGAGTCCTCTTGATAATATAACTTTAAGTCTTTTCCTGTTTTTTTCTTAATACATCGGTATTCAAAATTCTCATCATAAGAATCTTTTGTAAATACAAACCCGTTAGAAAAATCTTCCAAAAAAAAGCTTACTTGCGTTCTATCACCTGCAGAATCTGTAACATAACTTAACAAATTAAAATCATACGCATCTATAGTTCCCGGTTTTGTGACTGTTGATGGATAAGTAAAATTTATACTTTTACGAAAAATTGTAATACCTGAAATTTTAAAAGATTCTTTTATAGGTAATAATTTTATATTTATTTTCCTTTCATCATAATTAATAAAACTAACTTTAAAAACATTTTCAATATTGGTTTTCGAAACCTTTAAAGTATTTAAGTCAATCTTTTCATAATCTTGAGAATCAATTATTAAATCCCCATCTGATGCATCTATGGATTCAATTAAATCTTCAGTAAGGTAATCCCCTAGTTTACATCTATTTGTATCTTCATTTATATCTGTTAAGTACAAGACATAGAACTTCCTTAAGAAATCAATAGCTTTTTTTTGAGAAACTTGATTTTCTACTTTAACTATCTCTTGTTTCTTTTCAATTTGATGTACAACAGTTGCTGTTTGAATAACTTTGTCTTTTTCAACATTTTGCTTACATGAAATAATTGAAAATGTAAAAAGAAAAATTATTAATTTTTTTGATATTCTATTTATTCCCATCTATAAAATTTATGATTTGTTTTCGCTTTTTCATAGTCACTTCCTGCCCAAAAACCATTTTGTACAAAATCTGACAACCATTTACTACCGTTAAACACTTGTAAGTGACCATATTCATGCAACTTTTTGATTCCCTGAAAAGATTCAATCACTGCAATATCGCCCTGATATCGAGCGTTTGCAACGATTGCCGTCCTAGCTATTACTTGTAAATATGCCCCTCAAACATACAATAGCAAAAGACACAAAATATACTCCTTCGGGAGTATGAAACGTATGCTTTCTACTCATTACTTAAAAGTGCGAAAGTTAATTAAAACATTAATAATTATAATTGATGTTTTCCTACTCTATAAGGCATCCGATACAAACAAGCGCTCGAGAGTAAAAATTTACAACTTAACTAAACCTGTATCTGTAAGCTTGTACTTTTCAACCATAGTTGATACTTTTTTATCTCGCTCCCAATCTTCAATAGTGATTTCTAAATCCTCGTGATCCAATACAAAATCATATTCTTTATGACTGTCATAAGGACCAAAACTACCATAAAGTTTTTTGATTTCGATCAAGTCACCAATAACTAAATATGAGTGTAGATTTTGATTTGGATATGCTGTAATTATAAATCTATATTTGTTAGGATTTAGACAATCAAGATTAAAAATAGATCCATCAAACAAAATTTCTTTTATTTCCGGTTTAAGGCTGTCATGACTTAATTCAATATCAATTAGTCCGTTTGGAAGTTCCTCATTTTCTATTTTAGAACCCGACAAGGGGTATATCTTTGATTTATTATGATCATAATAATTAATACAATTAACTATTGAGGAATCATTTTCTACCTCTTCTAAGGTCTTTATTTTAGAAATATAACTACTTTCTTTTTCAGTAAATGATAAAGAAATATTTGGATTAGGTTTATACCATGATTTAGTTTCGAAATAAGTATTTAAATCATCATTTTTAAAAACATAACCTTTTCTAGCATAAACTTCGTTGCGGAGTAAACCTAATTCTTTTTTAGATTTTGTTTTTAATACTTCTTCCGTTAAATACTCAAATGACGAAACTACTTCTTTTGATTCTGTTTGCCCTTTACAAGACAAAATGCTGCATAGTAATGTAAATAATATAATTCTCTTCATTCTAATTATTTTAAGGAATTTCTTGGTCCAAAATACCCTAGCCAACCTCACTGATTAAAAAGCATTACGCTACTGCGATTGTCGCGCTCTTAACCGAATGAGTAAGATACAAAAGAGTAAAAGAAATAAGTGATGAAAATTATTTTATTCAAAGCTGTAACGGCACAAGCGAGACGCTTGCGCTAGCGGGGAACAATTAAAACTTAACCAAGCCTGTCTCAGTTAACTTATATTTCATAGATGTTTTTTTGATTTTTCCTTCATCTCTTTTTTGATCAGCTTCGTACTCATAATAATCCGTTTTTATTATTTCTAAAAAGTCTTTTGTTAAAACATAGTCAAGCCTTTCATATCTAGATTGGGCGCCATATATATTCTTTATTTCTGTTTTTCCTTCCTTTATTAAAACCAAAAATGTTTCATCATTACCACATAGAGCTGTTGGTATTAGCAAATATTCGATTTGATCAAAGCACTTTATCTTATAAGTTATTCCCTCACAACTTATATCTTTGATTTTATCATTGTCAAACATATCAAGCTCAGCTTTTTCTATTTTGTCATAAAACCTATAATCTTCTGTCATTTCAAAAGTTATAGGATATATGTTATTTTCATCATCTATTTTGTCAATACAATTAACCGATTGATTAGATTTAGAATTTTGTAAGGTTAGCCTAAGATTTTCAAGCTTTTTAATCTTATTGATAAAGGCAGTCTCTTCATCTGTAAACGTAATTTTTAAATTTGGATTTGGGGTATACCAATCCTTATCTGAAAAGTATTTTTGAAGAGTTGCATTGTTAAAAACATATCCTTTTCTTGCAAAAACCTCATTTCTTACTAACCTTAGTTCCTTCGTAGATTTTGATTCTAACTCGGTATACGTTAAAAATTTAAAAGATTCTTTTTTTTGTTCTATTTGCCCTTTACAAGAAATAAATAAACCTAATAGAACTACTAATAATATTTTCTTCATTATAACTGTTTTGTATAATTTTTAGGTCTAAAGTAACCTTTCCAACCACCATGTTTCGCTAAAGCTTTCTTATCTTTTCTATAATATGATGTGCGCGAACAATGCATACCTTCATACCCTCCTTCATTTATATGATATGGTTCATCTGAGGAACCATTTTTACCAATAGCTTCTAAAATAGTTATTTTGTCACCATCTACACTGTGTACAACGCCTGTATGACCATCACCAGGAGCTCTTGACCAAACGAATATATCTCCTGCTTGTGGTGTGTAATCTTCACTGTCACTTCCTGTTAAAAAATCTATGTTATTATTACCTACAGAGGTCCTAAACTTCTCTTGAGTAATCATACCATCTGTCGCAATATGCTTAACAGTATCTGTTATCCCTAATTTGTGCAAATATCTACACACAAATTCAGAACAGTCAAGTTTTCCTAATGCAGACTCATCAAATTTAGTTCTCAAAGGAGTTGAAGTTTCCATCGTATACTGTACGTGCTGATCTGCCCATTTACGCATTTCCTCTAATACGCCTTCTTCATATACCGGGGCTTCATGCTTACTGGCATCTGTTAAACAATTATAGGGATAGCCACCAAATGCTTCCTTTAGCTTTATCCATGCAACACGGCGACCTTTAGTATATTCTAATAAAGCGGGATTGATAACTTTACAGGTAGCTCTTATGTCATCCTTATCAGCATGTTTATTTAGGTTATTCTTCTTCCAATACCAAGCTGCAGTATCCGCCGCGATATTCATATCACTAGCTACTTTTTTGTAATTAGTACCACTAAATATATCAGTATTACCTGTTATTTCTGAATACTCTTTATAATGATAATCATGTGTAAGGTGCATAAATCCCCGTCCGATATATGGTTTATATTTATCCATCCATTTATTTTCGCCTTCTTCTAATTTTGTAAAATATTGAGTTTCTATATACATATTAGCAAGAAAATGTATTTTTTGAATGCACGTTTTTATTCCATACTTGTTAAATGATGTATTTAATACTTCCGCAAAATTAGTATAAGTTTGGTCTGATTTTGGAACTTCCCCATCATAAAAGATCCTATCTCCGTGATGATGATGCATTGATTTTTTAGAAGTCTTATCAAACGTATTGTAACGAACATGGTAAACAATTTTCTTCAAATCCTCTACAGTAAAATCTTTATTACAAAAACATTCGCCAGTAGGACCTTTAGCGAACATCAATTTCATATGGTTAATAAAAGCAATAGGGTGGAAATGATACACATGATTGGTATCTGGCATTAATCGTTCTGGTGCTTTTACTTGCTCCTCTACTGCTGTTTCTATTGGTGTTTCTGTTGGTGTTTCAACTGGGTCAGGTGTTGGTGCATGAATGTCATTTTCAACAGGATCAACAGCAACTACTTTCAAGATAGGATCATTGGCAGTAGTAAGTTTGTATGGATAATCTATTATACCTAAGGCTTTCAATTCTAAAGCTACTTGTTCAGGTCTCTCTTTAATTTCGGGTTCTGGTTCTGGCGGTGTGTATACTTTTGTTTTTAATTCTTCCCAAAACATCATTTTTTCTATCTGCTCTTCTAAGCCCTGTAATTTTTGTTTCTTTAAATCTTTTAATTCACCTTCAACACTTGGGTCTTCTAAACTGATATAATAATCGTAAATTTTACTAACCTCATCACTTATTTGTTTTGGTGTATATGCCCATTCTAGGGTATGCTTGCATACCATTTTTGAAATTGCTTCTTGCGTCTCTAATGTAGCGTATGCCAATTTTAATTCACCTATATCAATTAGACCTTCGTTTTTATTCTTTTTTACATCTAGTTTATCCCAAAGGGTTTTGGTAAACACACTGTCTGTTCTAACGCTATAATGCAGACCCTGAATATCATAGATGTATTCACTACCCGCATCAAAAGTTTTAAAACCAAATTGATCCCAGTTATAGGCGCTAAAAACCATTTTTTGCCAACTTCGTTCTTTATTTCTGATTTAGTCATAAAATTCATTATTCTCGACTTTTATTTTAAATTGCTACCAACGGTTCAGCTCGTATCTTTATTTTTTAGTTTGAAGATAACATATTTATGTAAATAAAAGTGAATACAAAGGAGAGAGATTTAACTAGATATAATATTATTACATAGATTAACTATTCATCTGCTAGCGCTCGTTTATAACGAGTGCCCACGCAATTATTTATTATTCTAGGAAACCAATAGCACCAGTTTTTAGTGCCGTAGATTAAAATTTTAACAAGGCTATATTCCCAATCTATTTCATAGTCTATGCTTTCTAAAAATATATTATAATATATTTGTCTTGTAAATACGTCTATCCAATATACTGTAGCAAAAGACATAAAATATGCCTACTTGATTATGAAAGTTATTCTTTCTACTTATTGCTTGAAAGTACAAAAGCTGACTAAAACATTTAAAATTTTAATTGATGTTTTCTTACTCGATACGTTAATCTTTACAAACGAGCGCTATCAGATTTGCTTTTTACCACCCACCAATTTTCTTGCGTTCTGCTCGTTGTTCTTTTGTAGCTTCAGGAGTAGATATATTGCTTGGATATAAGGGTTTGGGAAAACCTTCTGCTTTTCTACGTTCAAAATCTTGCTCGCGGTATTCATCAAAGGCTTTTGCGGGTGGTAAGGGTCTATTTTTATCCATATACCACACATAAAAACTCCACCATTCTTCTGGGTCACTATCTGCTAAATCATAATTACCTCTGCCAACTCCCGAATCATATGGGTTACGGGCTGTTAGTTTTGCACCTGCTAATGTGGCATCCGCACCACTCATAATTACCCTGTAAACCGTAGCTCTAGTAAAAGTCGTTGTAAAATGCGGAGAAAAACCATAACTAGGGTACGTCATTATACCCGTAAAACGGTTTAACGTAAGTATCTTATTAGGTATTGCAAAGCTATACAACCAAAATAAAGCGCTAAAAATAAAAAAAGTAGCACAGCTCCAAAAGTAACTTTCATCAAAGTTGAGAACTTCATTAGTTAGTTCTAAAAGAGTGAAAATTATAGTAACAAAAACACCTAAAACAAAAAAGCAAAGTGCACCAATACTTACTCCTTTTGTTGCTAAAGCAGTTTTAAATTGTTTATCATTCAAAGCCTCATCTTTACGGTCACTTTGTGTTGCAAACCATTTCGTTACCTTTTCATCTGTTGGATAGGTAAGTATTTTAAAGGGTAAAGGAGCTTCTTTCCACCAACTCTTTTTTGTCATTCTAATATTGTTTTAGGTCTGTAATATTTTAAAAATTGCTCTTTGCTAAGTACCTGAGTAAAACCAGAGCGTGTTATAACAATACCTGTTGCCTTATCACGGTATAATATAGGTATTTGACTGTATAAATACCCCTGTTCATTATTGTTAGTTAAAGGTAACCCTTGTTCTTGTACATTATTTAACTTGCAAAGAACAGCAATTTCTCCTTGGTCTAGATCTAAATGCATATTTTGTTTGAGGAAACTACGATTCATGGCTACAATTGGTTGTGATGGGTCTTCTTCTTCAACTGTTAATTTCTTTGGTATTTGCAACCATAAATGAGCAGTGTACACATGTGTTTTTTGATCGAAATAAGCACTAACTCTAATCAGATTGTTTGGAATAGGTATTGAATACCGCCTCGAATTGAATGCTTCTGGCATAACAAAATAAAATTCAAATTCTAAGTCTTCTGTAGATCTTAAAAAAGCACCAAAATGAACCGTAACAGCAATAGAACGCCAAGGGTGGTACATGCCATTTTTATAGGGTACAATAATTTAGAGAATCATCTAATATTTTAAAATAGGTTGGTCGAATAAATAAATCTACCCAATCAATTAGTGTTATTGTCACAAATGTTGGAACGGTACTATCTATGACTTCATATCTCTGAGACATTGTTTAAAGATTATAAATTGCATTACAAGTACTAAAGAAAATTAGACACACTTCACAGAAGTGCGCCAGAGTTGAGGATATGTCACGCGAGGAGCTGTTTTTTATATTTTTATCTTGTGCTTCCAAATAACTTTAAGCGGATTTTAATTCACTAACCACATAGTCATTAGTTGCGAGTAGTGATCTAATACCAATCTTTTATTATATAAGTAGGTGTATCCTTATGATTAATTTGAATATTTACATCTCTATCTGTAAAACCATAGTCAGTAAATATCTCATCATCATTACCATGAGATATTAATTTTATTGATTCTTGTCCTTTTCTTATTGAATATCTATATGATAAATTATTACCATTTTCATCATATAATGAAGAAAAATTAGGACATGCACCACACATACCTTCTCCAAATACAAATAATAAAGACTTTTCATTCTTTTTTAGAAGCTTCACTTCAAGCTGTTTCGCAATATCCCCTTTTTTAAATATTTTAACCCCATTTTCGTTCAAATGTGGCTCAATAAAAGGAATGGAAATTTCTATTTTTTTATTATTGAAAATAATCTGATGTTTTTTATAAACGATGTACTTCTCTAGGGAATTCTCTTTTTTTATAATAGGTTTTTCTTTTTTTGCTATAAAAGCACTATCCATAAAAACCTCAATATCTTCATTCGGAACAACGCAATATTTTAGAAGATTATCATTTTTACTGTACTTAAAATAATTAGAAAAATGAGTTTTTTTATCTTCAATATCACCTAATTTTAACTCTAACCAGTCTTCTTTACTGGCTACACCTATAATAGGGTAACTTTGCCATTCTATAGGAATTAGATGTTTTATCGTATTTTTTCTAAAACGTATTCTGTCTTCCCCCATGTCATCTTCTTTTGTTATATCACCACCGTACTCATAAGTTCCATCCTCTTTTTGATATACAGGTAAAAAAGTTTTACCGACTAAATTTTCATAATTAAAATCAGGTTCAGACTGATTTATATTTGTATCGTCAGAAATTTCAATATTCTCGTTTTTAGCTGTTTGAGTGTTATCGATACTCTTCTTGCAGCTATAAACAAATACTATAAAAATAGCTATTACATAATTGCTCTTCGAATTAAACATTATTTCTTCTTATTTGTGTTAATGTATAATTTTTATTCTTTCTTGAATTTGAAATCTAATTTTCCCATGTTTTTGATTTAAGTAATTCTTTAAGAGGTAAATTACGTACATTTTCCTCTTCTTTAGTATTAATAAAAATATGCTCATATGAATTAGGCTTTATTTTAAGGCCATATAACGATTGTTGTTTCCGCCTCTTGCACTACTCGTGCCACACCTATAATCGCAGAAGCTGGCGCGCTTTTGTAAAGCGTGACTAATTGTTTTTCTATTTCAAATTAGCATAGAGGATGTACTTTAACCGAAGGTGTTTCTGGATTGTCTTCTTCATAAATTGCATAGCTACTGTTTTTCCAATCTCTTTCATAATAAACTAATTCTGAAGCCATAGGATTATAATGTATATAATTTAGAGAATCATCTAATATTTTAAAATAGGTTGGTCTAATAAATAAATCTACCCAAATCAATTAGTATTATTGTCGCAAATGTTGGAACGGTACTATCTATGACTTTATACCTCTGAGACATTGTTTAAAGATTATAAATTGCATGGCAAATACTAAAGAAAATTAGACACACTTCACAGAAGTGCGCCAGGGTTGCGGATATGTCGCGCGAGGGGGGTTAATATCTACTTTCAACTTCTTTTAGCTTAACTTCTTTTCCGTTTTCTATAAGAGAACTAACAGCATAAAAATCTTCTCCTTTTTTGTAAATAGTAATTAATGGTATACTTGTATCTCCAGTATATTTATCATAATCAGAGTCCTCTTGATAATATAACTTTAAGTCTTTTCCTGTTTTTTCTTAATACATCGGTATTCAAAATTCTCGTCATAAGAACCTTTTGTAAATACAAACCCGTTAGAAAAATCTTCCAAAAAAAAGCTTACTTGCGTTCTATCACCTGCAGAATCCGTAACATAACTTAACAAATCAAAATCATACGCATCTATAGTTCCCGGTTTTGTGACTGTTGATGGATAAGTAAAATTTATATTTTTACGAAAAATTGTAATACTTACAATCTTAAAAGAATTACCTACAGGTACTAATTTCACATTTAGAACCCTTTCTTTATAATTAATAAAACTAACTTTAAAAACATTTTCAATATTGGTTTTCGAAACCTTTAAAGTATTTAAGTCAATCTTTTCATAATCTTGAGAATCAATTATTGGATAACCATCTGATTTATCTATAGATTCAATTAAATCTTCAGTAAGGTAATACCCTAGTTTACATCTATTTGTATCTTCATTTATATCTGTTAAGTACAAGACATAGAACTTCTTTAAGAAATCAATAGCTTTTTTTGAGAAACTTGATTTTCTACTTTAACTATCTCTTGTTTCTTTTCAACTTGCTTTATAACATTTAAAGTTTGAATAACTTTGTCTTTTTCAACATTTTGCTTACATGAAATAATTGAAAATGTAAAAATAAAAATTATTGTAGATCTTAATATTTTTATTATTCCCATCTATAAAATTTATGATTTGTTTTCGCTTTTTCATAGTCACTTCCTGCCCAAAAACCATTTTGCACAAAATCTGACAACCATTTACTACCGTTAAACATTTGTATGTGACCATATTCATGCAATTTTTTGATTCCCTGAAAAGCCTCAAAAACTGCAATATCGCCCTGATAGCTAGCGTTTGCAACGATTGCCGTCCTAGCTATTACTTGTAAATACAGCTATCCAACATACTTTAGTAAAAGACACAAAATATACTCCTACTAAGACGCTCGCACCAGCGGGCGATTTTTTTGTTTATAACAGATAATTTTTTCTATTCATTTGACGAATTAGCCATTAGCTTTTTTTTACGAATCAGATAGTATATTCCATAGATTAAAATTAGAGAAAATTCGAATATTAGTATTAATAATATGGAACCGGTGTTAAATGAAATTTCTTTTCTAATAGCCCAAAAGAAATAAAAATTATAAAAACAAAAAGTTGCTACGATAAAATATTTTATACTTTTCTTATTTATAAAGCAGAAAGAAAAAGCGATATTTAAAAATATACTTGCAAGCATTAATAAAAAGCCAGGCCCAGGATCCCTTTTGTTAAAGGCTTCAACTGATTTCATTATAATTAATGAAGATATCATTATTATAAGTATAGAAATTAGAATATCTGTAATATTATTTTTTGTTTTTTTTGACATATTATCTGTTAAATTTCTTGCGTTAAGTTATTGATTAGAAGGTTTTTTAAAAATTAATGGTAATAAATGTATAAACCTATTGAATATCCGTATTATGTACCTAAGATAATAGTAACGCGTTATATTTTCTATTAATTAATTGCAAATAATTGTTTTGTCTAATTTCTGGATCTAAAATATCCTATCCAAACTCCTTGATTAAAAAGCATTATGCTAGAGCGATCGTGACGCTTGTAACCGCGAGAGTAAGATACAAAAGTGTAAAAGAAATGAGTGATTAAACATATGATAATGAAAGCTCTAAAGGCACAAGAGAGACGGTTGAACTAGCGGGGATAAAATTCTTTATGTCAGAGATGTTAATTACCTTTTTTGTAGGATTATTGCATATACATTTTCTTGCGTTATTTTATTTGTCAGTACCGCTAGAGGTAAAATGCCTCATCAATACGCCATCTTTCACTACAAATTCTTCTTTCCAGAATCTTTCTCTTTCTTTTTGTTGTTCTGGAATGGCTTCGGGTGTTGGTACATTGCTCATATAGAGTGGTCTTGGAAAACCTTCTTCTTTTCTACGTTCAAAGTCTTTTTGTCTAAAAGGATCAAAAGCACTGCCAGGTGGTAAGGGTCTATTTTTGTCCATATACCAAGTAAAAAAAGCAATATCTCGATAACAATCTTTATCTCCCGCATTAAGCATTGCAAAAGTATAATTATTGGGGCGTATGACTTCTAATCGAAAAGCTCCTAAACCATTTTCACCACCAGTACTATAACAACAAATAACATCCTTAAACCGCATGGTAATATTGGGTTGGTACAATGCCCCTTCTATGGTAATTAAACCATCTCTGCGGTTTAAAATATTCTCTTTTGGAGGCTTTGTAAAATAGTAAATAATAGAAAAAATCAATGCTGTAACAGCAATACAAACGCATACAGTTCCAGGAGTACCCAACTCTTCTTTTAGTAAAAAAAACAATGCTAATAAATAGGAAAGAGACCCTCCCCCTAAAATAAAAGGCAATCCATTAGAGGTATCAGGTTTAGTCATAAACTCATCCGATGAAAAAGTAAAGATTCCACCTTTTTCCACTTCTTCTTTGGTTAGTTTCATTGGTGTATGGTAAATTATCTTTTCTACCTTATGATAATATTTTTGCAAGCCACTTTCTGCCTTTCCATAATTTTCATGTGTAATAGCTCTTGTAAAATCTTTTACCATGTATTTTCCTTTTTTAATTCGTTGAGAGTACCTGCTTTAAATTCTATTACATCATCCTCAAAGGGTACTTTGTAGGTGCTTTGCTCATAAACAGTCAACAATGCACCTAACCAACGTTCTTTACCCTCTTCAATGCTTTGCGGAAAGCTATTGCCTGTTTTTTCATTAATATTTAATCGGGTTGTAAATAGTATTTTAGATGCTCGACCGATTCTATTCGTAATAGTTGAGAGATTTATAGTAACTTGTATAGCATCATGTTTTTCAGGGTCTATTATAACCTTTATATGTGGAGTAATTTCATCGAGCTCTTCTCCATTACTACCATTACTATTTAAACCATTAGGAAAAAAGAATATTTTACATTTTACCTGCTCTTTTTTGTTGAAAAATTTGATATAACTAAAAGTTGCTATTATTTTTTTTGCTCTATATTCTAATTGAGAAAATCCTTCTTTTTTAGATGTATAGAGCACTCTAGGATCATAACCATCTATTTTCAAATGCATCCGATTACAAACAATGAGGTCTAAAAACAATGCCATTGCAATTTGAGGATTACTATAGTATTCCGAGTTTTCATCATCAGAATCTACAAGCTTTGATTTACTTTGATATAATCGACGGTTATAATCCATAGGGCTTTCAGTAGTACCAATCATATAGCCTTCTACTCTATAATCGCTGAACAAATAGAACTTAAAATACGTTTGGAGTCGAGAATCTGTTAAGATTTGCGACAGCACCAAAAAACCAACTCCAACTAAAGCTGAAATCCAACCTAATGGTCCAAACCATGCTAACAAAGCAACTGCTGAACTGACAGTACTTGCCGCTAATAAACCGGAAGCCGCAGCTACAGCTCCTGTAATAGAAACTCCTGCCGAAACTGTAAATGCGACACTAGCCCCTACCATTGCCCAAGCGGAGTCAGGGTCTCGTTTTCCGAACAATTCATTTGCTTCCCAAATACACATACCTGCTGTAAAAACAGCACCGATAGCCCCTACTATTTTGGTGTTTCTTGTCATTATATCTATATGTTTACCTTCATTACTGTGTTTGATTACAGCAATTTGCAGCTCCATTAAGGCTTCGCTTATCTTAAAAGCTGATCCAGCTGCATTTGTTATACTTTTAACATCTCCTTTATCTATTGCTGTAGCAACTGCATTATTAAAATTAACAAATTCTAAAAAAACAAAAAAACCTTTAAAACCTCTACTATTAAAAAGTTTAGCTGCTTTTTCATGTTTAGCTCTTGTTACTTCAGCAACCTTTTCTTCCTTTACACCTCTTACACCTATCTCTAATTCATGGTGCCCTCTTCTACTCTCAATAATAACTACCTCTGATTGTAGGATACGATTAAATTTTTCACTTGAACTTAAGTGTTTATATTTTGGGTTATTTGGATGTTGTTTGCTCCAAGTAGCATGTAGATCACTTTCTTTTATATCTAATTCTACAGCAGTAGCACCATCAATTTTAAGTATAATATCATTATCAACAAGGTCAAAAATAGGTTTTCCGCCATACATGGCTGATTTGTTTAGACGTTAATATATAAAACGCTGTTTTTCTGATACTTGAATGGTTTTAGCGTGAGCCTCTTTTACTATGATATTTTGGCCTGCTAGTTGTTTTAGTATACTTCTAAAAGCTTTAAATAACTTGAGCCCTGTAGATGATGATTTATCCACTACTTTACTCACATTTATGGTAACAGCAATAACTGCAAAAAAAGGATCTAGGTTTTCATATCCACTAACCTGTGAGGTAATACTGCCATTTTTGTATTCTTCAATATTATCAGGATCACTAACTCTATAAGCCCATTTTGTCCATTTATCAGGACCTTTATGATGTCTTTTTAATATTAGGGTTTTTTCAAACTCAATAGGATTTAAAATTAGATTACTCATTAGATCTAAATGATCACACCTGCCATCTAAAACTCTATCATCTATATTTCCCAGAAAATCATCTAGATAACCTTTCTCTTTCATGTAATCACTAGAAAGTAAATTTCCTAGATCGTTTCTGTAAGACATTGCTATTTCTCTGGAAGTTTCTCTAACTTTTTTTCCTAGTATACCAATGATTTTATCAGGATTTGTTCCACGCCCAGTTCCCCAAAATTGTGAATTTGGCACCTGATATGTAGGGTCTGTGTAAGATACAGCCATAAGGCCATCATAACCTCCAGAAGTTAGTGTTTTGGTAATCATCTCGTCATCTTCATAATGTACAGAACGAAGATCATTTATAGAGCCTTCTTCATTTCCGTTATAACTTCTAGTACTTTCGTTAGAATTATACACGTAATGGTAAGAAGTCAACGCTAAAGAAAACATTGCTTGGTATTCTGGTTTAGGTGCAGGGGCGTTAAAATCTCCTCTAGCCAATCTCTGGAACGCCCCTTGATGACTTTCTCCGGAATGTATAGCTTCAATTAATGCTTTATGTAATAATATCTTTTCCGAAACTTGATTATTGATATCGTGAGCAGCACCCATTGGATCATGAAGTGTAACAAACATGTCTTCATAAAATAGATTTTTTTCATCAGGATTTTCTATTTCCTTTTCATCTTGTTCTTCCTCATCTATATGTATTTGATCTAAAGCTTTTTTTAAAGCAGTTGCGCATGAATGACTTATTGGATAAACAGCATTCACATCTTTGTAATAGCACACTTTTGGATCACTAGATTCTTGCCCTTTTTTGATTCCACTACAATCAATAAGCTTCATACGTTTTTCACGCTTATCTTTGTTAGTATTTAACTCATTATGGTACGCTCTGCTCCATTGCACTGGGGAGTATGCTATTCTTATTTTTTTAGCGCTACCATCTTTATTAGGATATATAATTTTAAAGTCATTTTTATCTCCGTCTGGTATTCTTATGTCTAAAACTTCTCCATTAGAATTTTTATTTTTTGAATATTGCCAATTAATATGTTGTATTTGACCAATTTCGTTTATCTGAAGTTCAAAATAATTATCAGCATCATCATCATTCATGATGTATATATACCCCGGGTTGAGAGCGGTACGTGCTATGTAGAAGTTTTCTAATTTTGGTACTTCTTTTAGTTTTAATATTTCTACGTCATTCAGAATTGTTGGAGCTTCTTCTTTTTTCTTATTTTTATCAGTTTCTTTTTTGGAATCTTTTAACTTAGGAAGTTCAGTAACCTCATTATATATTGAACCGGTCACTCGTACTGTATCAAAAGATCCAGTTTCATATGGAAATAATCCATATCGAAAAAAATAAAGTCTCACCTCTGGTGCTATTACTGATTTTTCCCCGCTTTTAGCTTTTTTAGCACCACCACCTTCTGCAGTAAAAAAAAGTTTAGCCAATATATCACTTTCTCCTTGCTTCTTATCTTGAGTATCGTTTGCCATCTTTAACATTATAATTTTATGACTTTTCTGATTTACTATCTGGCAATTCAACAGTCCAAGTAACTTCCACCATTTTATCTTTTACAGTGCCCTTTATTTCAATGAGCTCTTCAGAATCGTCATTCAATTCTTGATTTTCATCGGTTGAATCAACAATTTTATTTACTTTAAGGGTTATAATTTCACCTTCGGATATATTTTCCACATAGGCTCTTAAAGTTACTTCTTTTAATAACCTAGACTCGCGTATAAATTTATCTCCTTTTATCCACTGTAAATTATAAATACGTGGTTCCCCCTCTATATCTTCCGCTGCTTCTCGCAATAATTGCTGATTTGCCCTAGCCTCTTTATTACTCGCGTTTGATGCTATCTCTGGGAAAGGTATTTTATTAACGGCCATAGTAATAGATGGAGTAGGAGTTGCGCTACCAATAATTACATTAGGCTCTCCCACAGTAATGGCTCCGCCATGTGCAGTCATATCTCCTATGCAAGCCACTGGCACACCATTAGAGGTATCAGGTTGAGTCATAAAATCATCAGAAGCGAAATTAAAAACTCCACCTTTTTCAATAGATTCTTTGGTGAATTCTCTGGGGGTATGGTAAATTATCTTTTCTACCTTATGATAATATTTTTGTAAGCCACTTTCTGCCTTTCCATAATTTTCATGTGTTATCGCTCTTGTTAAATCTTTTGCCAATGTATATAGATAATTGTTTGTTTGTCTATTTTAGTACTATAGTAATTGAAGATACTACTATTTTCTATTTTTAAACTAACTAATTACCACCCACCAATTTCTTTACGTTGTCTATGTTGAGAAGGTGTGCGTTCTGGGGTGTGAAAAGTACCTGGAAATAGTGGTTTAGGAAAACCTTCTGCCTTTCTACGTTCAAAATCTTGCTCGCGGTATTCATCAAAAGCAGTGCCTGGGGGTAAGGGTCTGTTTTTATCCATATACCAATTCATAAAACACCAATCTTCTAAAATATCTGCTCCCATAACATCTGTACTTGTAAAGCCATTAGGATGTAATAAAGATAATCTTGGAGCCGTAGGGGATGCCCCTGAATTTTTAACTGACCATGCTACTAAGCAATCTTCAAAAGGCATGGTGAAAGGTTTAAAATAAAAATAATTTGGGAACGTAATCATCCCGTTCATTCTATCTAAAATTAATTCTTTTTTTGGGTGATTATGATAATAAAAAATTGATAAACTACCTATTAAAAATAAAAGATATAAAAAAATTTATTTCTTTACCAGCAGCTAGCCTTAAAATAGTAATAAATAACAATAATCCATATATGAAAAATCCTATATGTTTATAGCTATCAGTTATGAGTGCCTCATTTAATATGAAAAACTGATCATCTACTCGAATGTAATATTCAGGATTATTGGCCTCTTCTTTTTTTATGCGTCGAGTAATATCCCTGTCCACACAATGAGGTAAATAGCCACCGTATTTACCGTATCTTTTTTTAATTTTTGACATTTTTAGAGTTAAAATCTACCACCCACCAATTTCTTTACGTTGTCTATGTTGCGATGGTGTGCGCTCTGGGGTGTGAAAAGAACCTGGAAATAGTGGTTTAGGAAAACCTTCTGCCTTTCTACGTTCAAAATCTTGCAACCTGTATTCATCAAAAGCAGTGCCAGGTGGTAAGGGCCTATTTTTATCCATATACCAATTCATAAAACACCAATCTTCTAGTATATCTGCACCCATAACATCTGTACTTGTAAAGCCATTAGGATGCAATAAAGATAATCTTGGAGCCGTAGGCGATGCACCCGAATTTTTAACTGACCATGCCACTAAGCAATCTTCAAAAGGCATAGTGAAAGGTTTGAAATAAAAATAATTTGGGAACGTGATCATTCCATTCATTCTATCTAAAATTAATTCTTTTTTTGGGTGCTTGTAATAATAAAGAATTGATAAACTACCGGCTAAAATAAGTAAGAATGAAAATCCAAAACTTATCTCTTTATTAATGCTGAATCTTCCTATTATATAAAGTAATGAGATTCCATATATGAAAAATCCTATATGTTTATAGCTATCAGTTATGAGTGCCTCATTTAATATGAAAAACTTATCATCTACTCGAATATAATATTCAGGATTATTTGCCTCTTCTTTTTTAATACGTCTAATAATATCCCTGTCCACACAATGAGGTAAATAGCCACCATATTTACCATATCTTTTTTTTATTTTCATACTGTATCTATTGACATATTTTACTCCATAGTACTAAATTATCAAAATTAACTATAGGTACATTTTCATACTAAAAAAGTTCTCATGCTGTTTTCTGCATCAATAATCGCCTACAAAATACAATTCCTTTCCCTCTATTTTAGTCTTTCTACAGATACTTGTCCCCTTCAGGAGACAGCTTATAGGCTAGAGTGTTTTACCGCTGTTAACCTCAACTATAAGTTTTGGACTTATTAGTGATGTTCCACTTTAACGTCCCCCACCCTTTGGGCACCCCCTTCAAAGGGGGAATTGTAATAATTGAAAATGTATGTTGTCATGGATAAAAAAGTTAAGAAGTTTCATATAAACTAGGAATATATTACACTATCCTAGGGAACCTTACTGTAAACACGGTTCCTTTTCCCGGTTGCGAGGTTAAATCTATAGTACCGTTATAGGTTTCTACAATTGTTTTCACCATGCCTAAACCAAGCCCCATTCCGCTAGATTTAGTCGTAAATTTTGGTTCAAAGATTTTTTCTTTAAACTCATCTGCTATCCCAATACCATTATCTGCAACCGAAATTTTTACAAAATTACCTTCTGAAGACACAGTAACTAATATTCTTGGAGCTGCTACATCTGGAATAGCTTGGATCGCATTTTTAACCAAATTAGTAAGCACTCTAATTAATTGTGTACGATCTAGTTTAGCGATAATCTCTTCTTCATCTGCAATAAAATGAATGTAGCTTTCATTAAATATATCTAAGCCTAACTTCACAATTTTTACCACATTAAGGGTTTCATTCTGCTGCGCAGGCATTTCGGCAAAATTAGAAAATGCACCCGCAATATTACTCATGGTATCTATTTGCTGAATTAAGGTTTTTGAATATTCATTTAATTTATTTCTAACCTCAGGATCTGCGGGATCAAACTTTCGCTCAAAACTCTGTACGGTCAATCGCATTGGCGTAAGCGGATTCTTAATTTCATGGGCTACCTGCTTTGCCATTTCTCGCCATGCTTGCTCCCGCTCACTTTTTGCCAATTTTACAGCACTAATTTCCAATTCATCTATCATCGCATTATAGGCATTAATTAACTTCCCTACTTCTTCAGAAGGATTGCCCACGATAATTTTCTCATTCCGTTTGGTTAAAAAAGTGGTATTCATTTTATCAGAAACGGTCTGCAGTGATCTGGTAATATATTTGGAAATAATATAAGATAAGAGGATAGCAATAAGTAGCATAAAAAGATATACACCCCCTAAGCGCAGTAAAAACTCTTTTAACTCATGATCATTAAAAGAATTATCTTCAAAATAGGGCAAATTTAGAATTCCGATAGGTTTAAATTTACCATCCGTAATGTAAGTATAAGAGGCTTGATATTTATCTCCTGCTGCAGATTTCTCTTCTAAATATCTAGAATCGGCACTATTTTTTAGATTGTTTAAAACCTCTGGCGTCAAACACATCGAAATAGAATCATTCTGAAATTTAGATTTTGGCCTAGAACTTTTTATGAGTCCACCTTCTAAATCATATATATTAAAATTTACATTTAGCACATCGGCTATTTGATAAATTTCATCTTTAAAAATAAGATCTAAATTCTCAGTTGTCGCTACGTACGTGGTTCGTTGTAATGTGTAGCGTATGTTTTCCTTTATCTGCTCCTCTTTACGGTCTAAACGATCCTCATGGTAATCTTTAGACTGCTCTCCATATTGATAAATAGTAACCCCAGCAATTAATACCGATGCTAAAAGCACCAGAACAATCATTGAAATAAATATACGGGACCTGAGGGAAACTTTATTGAACACTCTTTGTTATTTGATTTTAAAGGTAACAAGAATCACACCAAAAGATGCTGAAACACACTTACTGCTATGCATCGGGGTTTTTATCACGGATGCGTTTGTATAATTTTATGCCTAACATTAGTAAAATACCTAAAGTAAGTATCCCTACAACGCCGTAAACCCAACTAATGGTACTTTTTAACACCACTAAAAAAACAATAGCAAATAAAATAATGGTAGCACCCTCATTCCAAATACGCATAAAGTTAGCTGTGTACTTAATTTCGTCTCGCTGTAATTGCTTAAATATTTGATGGTTTTTAAGGTGATATAAAATAAGCAGTACTACAAACGTCAATTTTACATGCATCCACGGTTGTTGCAACCAACCCGGAAAGAGTACTAACAACCAAATTGCAAATAGCACGGCTAAAATGGCCGAAGGCCAGGTAATGATATACCATAGCCTTTTGGTCATTAATTTAAACTCTTTTGTTAATATTTCTTTTTCTGGAGAAGGTCTTAAGGAAGCTTCTATATGGTTTATAAATAGCCTAGGAACATAAAAAAGCCCCGCAAACCATGTGATTACAAAAATTAAATGCAATGCTTTTATATAACCGTATAGTTCTGTCATTATTCCTCTACAAATAAATAGTTAAGTTTTAGCTGATTGAATTCTTCATTAAACTGTTTCATCTCCTTACCTATCAGCGCATCAAAAGTACTTAATTGTGCTTTTATTTCGGCAGTCAATTCATTTTTAACTACAATATCTTGTGCCGTAGGCGGAAAATCATCAATAGCCACCAAGCTATTTAAATGCCCTAATTTATTGGTGAGCTTAATAGGAAAGTTCAACGGGTCTTGTCCGCTTCTGTTTTGCGTTTGATACAAGGCCTTTTCTACTTCGCCAAATTTCTCTTTCATTGCTTTGGCTTTCTCCAATAAAGCCTTTGTTTGCTCCTTGCCTTCATATTGCTTTGAAAAAGCATCTAGCTGCTTGGTAATTGTTCTAATTTTTTCAATAGAGGTATGCGCACGCTCAATGGTGGTATTAATATCCGTGATAAAATCAAACTGCTTTTGCATAGCTGCTACAGAAGCTTCTGCTCTAGGATCCGGTAAAATTTTAAATGCTTCTGTGCTACTTTTTCCATTAACAGACAAGCTTACTTGGTACGCTCCAGGAACTGCTTTTGCTCCGTCTAAATTAGCCCACCATAAAATCATCCCATCTAATTCTTTAGCTCCTTTTCCGCGTGTATCCCACACGTGGGTATTCCCTCCTTTTTTAAGGTCTAATTTCTTGTCTTTATCTTTTGTTGAATTTGAAAAAGATGCTAGGGTATCTCCTTTCATGCTTAAATACGTTAGGGCGATACTGTCTTTTTCATTTAAACTATTTAAATAGAAATGTGTAATTACCCCATTAGGGTGATTCTGACCAGCTGTTTTAGATGCCTTTTTACTTGCACCCCCTTTTGTCCTATAAGCGTCTTTAGGTTGAAATAAAATAGTCGCTTTATCTTTATCAGAAGTATTAAGTTGATGCAGTACCGTTAAGTCATCAATAATCCATAAGCTTCTTCCTTGTGTAGCTACTATTAAATTATCATCCTTAATCGCTAGATCTGTAATAGGCACAATAGGAAGGTTCATTTGAAACGGATTCCAGTTGGCACCATCATCAAAAGAAATATACATTCCTGTTTCCGTACCCGCATAAAGCAGTCCTTTTCTTTTAGGATCTTCGCGCACTACTCTGGTGAAATGCTCTTTAGCAATTCCGTTTGTAATTGTACTCCAAGTTTTTCCGTAATCTGTAGTTTTATATAGGTAAGGTTCAAAGTCGCCCAATTTATACCGCGTTGCGGCAACATAACAGGTACCAGCATCAAAGGCCGAAGGCTCAATACTATTGATCATCGCCCATTCTGGCATATTTGTAGGAGTAACATTAGTCCAAGAAGTACCACCATCTTTAGTGACATGCACCAAACCATCATCACTACCTACCCAAAGCAAACCTTCTTTAAGCGGACTTTCATTAGCCGCAAAAATGGTACAGTAATATTCTACACTCGTATTATCTTGTGTTATGGGCCCACCGCTAGAGCCTAGTTTAGTAGGATCATTTCTAGTTAAATCATCACTCAAAAGGGTCCAGCTTTGTCCCTCATTTTCTGAAACATGTACATGGTTAGAAAAAGTATATAATTTTTTAGGATTATGCTTGCTGAAGATGATCGGGAAATTCCATTGAAAACGATACTTCATAGCCTCCGCACCAGCACCCATAGGGTTGTCTGGCCATACATTTATACCTCTTACTGTTTTTGTTTTATGATTTACGCGCGTTAAAAAACCATCATAACTACCACCATAAACAATATCATCATTTTTAGGGTCCACGGCAATCCAAGCAGACTCTCCCCCTGCCGTTTCTTCCCAATCATTATCATCTATACTACGCCCGTCACTCCTGTGGTTAATCCGAAGCGTAGAATTATCTTGCTGCGCTGCATAAATCCGATAGGGAAAAGCGTTGTCTGTAGTCACTCTATAAAATTGTGCGGTAGGCTGGTTGTAATAGGTACTCCACGTTTCGCCACCATCATAAGAAATTTGCGCACCACCATCATCACCAATAATCATTCGTTTAGAATTTTCTGGAGCTATCCAAAGATCATGATGATCTCCATGTGGCGCATTAAACGTAGAAAACGATTTTCCACCATCACTAGACTTATGGTAATTTACATTTAACACATACACTACATCTTCATCTTCTGTATCTGCATACAGACGTGTATAATACCAAGCACGTTGGCGTAATTTGCGCTCATCATTAACTTGCGTCCATTTTTTACCTCCATCATCACTGCGGTACAAGCCTCCTTTTTCTTTATTCTCTACAATAGCCCATACGCGATCAGAATTTTTCGGAGAAACAGTTACCCCAATAATCCCTAAAGTATCTTTTGGGAAGCCTTCATTTTTAGAAATCTCTGCCCAAGTTTCCCCACTATCTGTACTTTTCCACAGAGCAGAGCCATCACCACCACTACTTAAACTATAAGGTGTACGTTCTGCACGCCACGTAGAAGCATACAAAATCCTAGGATTATTAGGGTCAAACACCAAATCTACAGCTCCTGCTTGGTCATTTACAAAAAGTGTTTTTTTCCAATTTTTACCACCGTCTATACTTTTGTAAATACCACGTTCTTGTGTTGGTTTATAAATATTACCTAAAACCGCTGCGTAAACAATATCAGAATTGGTTGGATGCACTCGGAGTCTAGGCACATGCCTACTTTTCTCGAGTCCCACAGATGTCCATGTTTTTCCTGCATTTTCGGTTTTCCAAACGCCGTATCCAGAAGACACATTACCACGAAGTGTTTTTTCACCACCCCCTACATAAATCACATTCGGGTCGCTTTTAGAAACCTCAATAGCCCCAATGCTACCTCCAAAAAAACCATCAGAAATATTCTCCCATTCCCTACCACCTGTTGTAGTTTTCCATACACCACCGCCGGTTGCTCCAAAATAAAATAAATTTGGCTGCCCTGGAACCCCGGTTACGGCAGCAGAACGACCCCCACGAAACGGTCCTAACAACCTATATTCCAAACTAGAATATAGCGTCTCTGGAATTTGAGTAGTGATTTGTTTTGATTTTTTCTTTTTTTGTGCCAAAGCCGTTAGCGGCAAAACACAAAGTAATAGCATGATCATGCCACTTTTGAGGTAGTTGGTTTTCATTGTATGTTCATTGAAATTAGTCGTTTCTAAATTAAGGAGTTTTGGACGTAACTGAAAATATAATTTCCTTTATCGGTATGAAGTTTCTAAAAAGAAGTAACAATTGTGTACTTTTCACTACTTATAGCCTACAGTATTAAATTTCTGAACATATGTCAAGACTCATCTCAAATACTAAACTCACGGAAAGCGATTTAAAAATTCTAACCCATGCAAAACAGCAGATGGAAGAAATTGGCTGGGCCATGAAAGGTTTAAATAGTGTTGGAAATATTATTCAGAATAAAGTGGAATTGCTTCCTCAAAAGCAACAAAAATGGTTGCAAGAAGCTAGTTACAATGCGTTACAAAAAGTAGTAAAAACAAATTTGCTATCGATGAAAACAAATAAGCCAGTAACAGCACCTTTAAACAATGCGTATAAAGCACTCGTTACTTCTTCGGGTATTTTAGGGGGTACTTTTGGAGTAATTGCTTTTTCTGCAGATTTGGCCGTTGCCACGAAATTTATGATGCGTTCTATTATGGATATTGCCCGTAGTGAAGGGGAAGACCTAACGGAATTAGATACACAATTAGCCTGCTTACAGGTTTTTGCCCTAGGAGGAAAAAGCAAACACGATGACCATCTAGAAACTTTGTACTATGCGACTCGAATTACACTAAACACTACTGTTAAAGGAGCAACAAGTGGTGCGAGTAAATTAGTAGGCGGAATGTTAAAGGGAAGTTCTAATCCATTATTGCAAATTTTAGGCGCTATTGCCTCTAGATTCAGCATACAAGTTTCTGAAAAATTTGTAGCGCAAGCCATTCCTATTTTGGGTGCCGCCGGTGGAGGTGCTATAAACTTGGCATTTATTCACCATTTTCAACGCATGGCGCACGCACATTTTGCAATCAGGAGGTTAGAACGCACGTATGGCGAAGCGTTTATAAAGCAATCTTATGAAGGTATTATTTTAAACTAATGTTTAGCTTAATTCTTTTTTCATCTCTTTTCTTAAATAATACCCAGTGATCATCGTTGCGAGTACATCTGCAATAGGAAATGCTAACCACACCCCTAGCTCTCCCAAATAATTTGGTAAAATTATAATTAACGGTATAAAAAAGAATCCTTGTCTTGTGAGGGTTAATAGAAGTGCAGGAATAGCTTTCCCTATCGCTTGGAAATACGCAGCACCAATTAATTGTAAGGCGATAATTGGCGTTGCAGCAAATACCAAGCGCATAGCTGTGGGTGTATGTTCTAAAACATAAGCATTTACAGCTAATTCACTTGCAGAAATTCCTTCTTTAGAACTTAAAAACAAAGATGCTATTTCGGCAGGAAAAATCATTAATCCAACAAAAACAACGCTTGCCATGATTGCTGCATATTTTATTGCTGTAGAAATACTTTCTCGTACCCTTTGGTATTTTCCTGCTCCATAATTAAAACCGGCAATAGGCAAAAAACCTTGTGTTACTCCAAATACAGGAAAAAGTGCAAACATCAACATCCTGCCTACAATAGCGTAAACGGCGACCATTGCTTCACCTCCTAAACCAAACAGTATATTGTTCATCAATAAATAAACAATACTCGTCGTTGCCTGCCTTGCCAAGGTTACAAACCCTAAGGAACCTATTTCCTTTAAAATAGGAAGATGAAATTTTAAGTGATGCCACCCAATTTTAAGTTCTGAGTTTTTCGAGATGAAGAAATAGAGCACATAGGAAAAACATAACACATACCCAATAGTAGTTGCCCATGCGGCTCCAGCCATTCCCCAATCAAAAATATAGATGAAGATATAATCCATCACCAGATTTCCAATGGAAGGAATAATCATCGCAATCATCGCAAATTTAGGTTTCCCTTCTGCTCTAATCACCGTATTGCCCATCATACAAAGGGCTAGAAAAGGCACTCCGTATAAAACAATAGTATAGTAGACTTTTGCGGGATCAAATATTCTACCCTTTCCCCCAAATGCAGGGATAATAGAATCAACATACGTTAACCCTAAAATAACCATAATGATGGTTATTAAAAGGGTCAGCGCTATTTGATTCCCGAATGTTTTTAATGCTTTTTCTCTGTTATTTGCCCCTAGGGCACGGGAGATAATACTAGACCCGCCAATCCCGACGGACATCCCCAATGCTGCAATAAAAAAAGAAACAGGTAATACTACATTTATTGCCGCAATAGCAATAGAACCAATCCAATTTCCAACAAAGATGGAATCTACCAACACATTAAGAGACATCACTAAGATACCAATGGATGCAGGTACAGCCTGTTTTACAAGTAATTTACCTATAGATTCAGATCCGAGTTGATCAGCGGAGACTTTTGCCATTATACAGGCAGTTTTTCAGTTTTTTCCCAGTTATTTAACCATTCTGCCATCACAGAAACCCATGAATCATCATCATTTAAACAAGGAATATGCTTATAGGTGTCGCCTCCTGCTTCTTGGAATTGCTCTTTACCTTCCATAGCGATTTCCTCAAGCGTTTCTAAGCAATCTGAAACAAACGCAGGTGTAATCACAGCCAAACGTTTCTTTCCTTCTTTCGGGAAACGCTCAAATTCAAAATCAGTATACGGTTTCAACCAGGGATCATTTGGTAGTCTTGACTGAAAAGACACACTTACTTTATCTTCTGGTAAACCTAAATATTTCTTTACACGCTCCGTAGTGTCATAACATTGATGACGGTAACACGTGTTATGTGCTACAGAATTTGTCTGACAACAGCTTCCGTCTATTTTACAATGAAATTTTGTTGGGTCTGATTTACGGATGTGGCGTTCAGGAATTCCATGATATGAAAACAAGATATGATCATACTCAAAGCCTTCTAAATGTTTTGCAATGCTTTCGGAAAGGACTTTTATATAGTCTTCATTTTTATAAAAAGCAGGCAAGGTGGTAATTTTCATCTCTGGAAAAAACTCATCTTTTACTTCCATGGTTTTTACCACAACAGTTTCAAAGGAAGACATGGCATAATGCGGATAAAGAGGCACTAAAATAACATCATCGACACCCTTGTCTTTCAACTCTTGCATTGCCTTTTTAATGCTCATTTTACCATAACGCATTCCTAAGGCCACGGGCATCTGAATTTGGGTGCTCACTTTTTTAGCAAATCTTTCAGAAATAACGACCAATGGGGAACCTTCATCCCACCATATTTTAGCATAGGCTTCAGCAGATTTCTTAGGTCTTGTTTGAAGAATAATACCTCTTACAATGATATTTCTAAGAATATTTGGAACGTCAATTACTCTTTCATCCATCAAAAATTCGTCTAAATACGGCTTAACATCTTTAGCCGTAGGACTTTCTGGCGAACCCAAATTAACCATTAATACTCCTTTCATAATCTTTAAATTTTCTTTTTCAGACTACAAAAATACTACATGCTAATTTTAAATCCTTTAAAACCACCAATTAGTTTATTTATGATATTATAGTTAAATTCAATTTTCACAGCGATTTAACATAGAAAAAGTATTGTTTTCTTATGTTGCAACTACAGTAATTTAAACCTAAAAAAATATGTTTAAAAATCTATTACAAAAACCAAATGTCTTGGTCTATATTGTTGCCGCACTTTTAGCCCTAGCTATTTTACAATACATTACTGTAAAAATTTTACGGCATTTTGGAAAAAATCCTAAATATTTAATAGATAAAAAAAGCATTTCTAGACTAACAAAGCCCATATTTATCCTTTTTATCGCTATTCTAATTAGAATTAGAGTCATCCATGATAATTTAGGAATTAGTGAAGTTACCTATGCGCTTCAAAAAATTAGTACACTTTTAATCATTTGCGCTATTACCTGGTTACTAATTGCAATTATTAGAATTATTAAGCAAAAGGTGATAGAAAATTACGACGTTAATGCCTCCAACAATTTAAGAGCTCGAAAAATATATACCCAGTTTAATATTTTAGAGCGTATTGTAATCTTTATACTCATCATTTTTGCTATTGGTATTGCCTTGATGAGTTTTGATAGTATTCGTGAAATTGGTGTAAGTATTTTTGCATCTGCCGGGGTCGCAGGAATTATACTTGGTTTTTCTGCCCAAAAAATGCTGGGTAGTATTTTAGCTGGAATTCAAATTGCCATTGCCCAACCCATTAAAATTGATGATGTGGTTATTGTTGAAGGAGAATGGGGGCGAATAGAAGAAATTACACTCACCTATGTGGTCGTGAATATTTGGGACAAAAGACGTCTGATTGTTCCCACGACCTACTTCATTGAAAAACCTTTTGAAAACTGGACCAAAACTTCATCAGACATTTTAGGAACTGTATTTTTATATACCGATTATACCGTACCCTTTGATGAAATTAGAACAGAATTAACTAGAGTACTAAACAGTACAGAATTGTGGGATGGCGAAGTGAATGTCTTACAAGTAACAGACTCCAAAGAAAACAGTGTAGAAATTAGAGCGCTTATGAGTGCAAAAGATTCTCCTACCGCTTGGGATTTACGTGTTTTAGTACGTGAAAAATTAATCTCCTTTTTACAGAAAAACTATCCAGAGAGTTTACCACATACTAGAGTATTGGTGAAAAATTTAGACAATTTAAAAATACAATCAAAATAGTATCGTTATACATAGTAACTATAACACCCGCAAACCATTATTAAACCAAGATTGCCAATGCGATTATTATTAAGCTTCTTTTTTGTTTTATCCTATTTTGTGAGTAACGCTCAAGAAAAAAATAGTCTTCTTTGGGAAATATCTGGAAATGGATTAAAACAAAGCTCTTACCTCTATGGCACCATGCACGTGAGCAAAAAAATTGCTTTTCGCTTAGATGATGTCTTTTATGAAGCTTTAAATAATAGCGAAGTAATCGCGCTAGAGTCTGATCCTAATACTTGGCTAGATAATGAAGACAGTATGGGATTTACTTTTGGAGAAAGTTTTATGACTAAGGGGTTTTATACCAATACGTTTAAAATTGAAAATCCAAAAAAAGAAGAACTCTCTGCTTATTTAGGCTTTGAAGATCAAATGATTAATAGCATTTTATACCGATCGGATGAAAGTTCACAAAACTTTGAAGAAGATACGTATCTAGATATGTTTATTTATCAAGCTGGAAAAAAATTTAGCAAACCTGTCATTGCGCTAGAGGACACTGAAGAATCTACAGCCCTAGTGGGCCGTGCAAGTTTTAACAGCTTAAAAGAAAAGCCTGCAGAATGGCTGCAAAAAAAGATGCAACAACAAGAGCCTTTACAGTTGTTACAAGATGCGTATCGAGAACGAAACATTAATCTTCTAGATTCTATTGACAAGGGCATGTATACGCCATATTATTTACAAAATATGCTCTATACAAGGAATAACAACATGGCCATAAAATTAGACTCTACTATAAAACGTTCTAAAGTATTTGCCGGAATAGGTGCTGCACATTTACCAGGGGAACGTGGCGTTATAGCCTTACTTCGAAAAAAAGGATACACGGTAAAAGCACTTACTTCTAAAACTACTGAAAAAGGCACTACGCTCAAAGAAGTATTTGAAGAGAAAATTAAAGAAAATAAATATAGCTACCAAACGGTAGATGACTCCCTATTCTCTATCTCATTACCCAATAAATTATACCCAATAGCCGAGTTCTCTAATACATTTTATATTTCTCCTGATTTAGCAAATGGTAGTTTCTTTACTGTAAATAGAATTCCGACCTATTCTTTTCTTAAAAAAGATGCAGTATACACTATAGAAGACATAGATAAATTATTATTTGAGAACATACCTGGTAAAATTGTAGCGAAAAATAAGATTGTAAGAAATGGATTTGAGGGAATTGATGTCAAAAACCTTTTAAAAAATGGGGAGCACCAACGGTATCAAATTTTTGTAACCCCTTTAGAAATTATCATCTTTAAAATGGGCGGGCACGGTACTTTTGTAACTCAGTACTCTGATACTATTTTTAATAGCATCCGATTTAAAGAGATGAACAATACTTTGAAAATGGTACATTCTATTTATGATGATTTTGAAGTAGAAATGCCTTCTAATTATGCATTTACCAATACCAGCAGATCTGGAAATAGGTTTATTCAAGGTGTTGATAGCAAAAATAATACCTATCGGTTTTTAAAGAAAGCTACACTTCATGATTTTAATTATATTGAAGAAGATACGTTTGAGTTAAAGCAAATCCAACATCGATTTTATCAAGATTTAGAACTTAAGGGAGTCTATAAGGAATTTAATCACAATAGTTTAAAGTCCTCAGCAGTAACTGATAGTTTAAGTGGAAAAAAACTCCATTTAATGACGAAGATTAAGGGCGAAGATTATTATTTATTAGGCATTTCAACTACAGATACTGAAGAAGCTAAGGCGTATTTCAATTCATTTACATTAAAAGCTCCAAAATATCATGAGACGTATTCCATGGTAAAGGACACCGCTTTATTTTTTACCACAATAGCACCCGTGAAACCGCCAAAATTTGTAGTGAATAGTAATGGATATACTAAAAAAGATATTAAACCATATGACGCTTATAGTAAGAGAACCGTTTATCAAAACAAGAATAATGAAGCCATAACAGTACAATTAAATAAATCTCATGATTTCTTAATGTTTACCTCAATTGATTCGGTTTGGTCCTTACGGAAGAAATTATATTCCTATAAGCGGTTTAACATAACTCATGAAAAGATTTCACAAAACCCAAAAGGATATAGCGAACTACAATTAACGCTAACAGATACAGCCAGCACACGAGGAATCTTAATTAAGAATATTCTCAAAGGTGGCGCTTTGTATGAATTACAGGCGGTGATTGATACCGTTAGTAAACCCAGCAAATTTGTTCAAGAGTTTTTTGATAATTTTCAACCCTTAGACACGATTATTAGTAAAGATATTTTAGCAGATAAAACCAATCAGTTTTTTAAAGCTCTAAGAAGTAATGATAGCATCATATTAAACGGATACCAGTTTATTCAATTTGAGAAAAAGCATATTGATTCACTAAAGAATATCATCACTGAATTTGACTTTAAGGAAAGTCAGAAAAATATACAAAGTTATTTAATTGAGCGATTGGCCGCTATTGATGATTCTGATGCTATAGATTTTTACAATGACTTCTACCAAAAATCTTATAACAATTCGTCTTCACAAACGAAAGTATTACAGGCAATTGCTAAAAAAAGCACTTCAGAATCTGCTAAGCAACTTTTAAATTTAATGTCAGTAGACCTTCCCCTAGCGTCTAGTTCCTATGAGATTTTTCAAATATTTAAACCTTATATGGATAGCCTACCGCTTGCCAAGAAATTATATCCTGAAATTCTAGACTATAGCGCTATTGAAGAATACAAATCATCTATATTTTCGCTTCTTGCAAAACTAAAAGCAGAGGGCTTAGTTAAACCAAGTAGTTATAAAAAATACCGCAAGCAAATGCTGAATGATGCCAAAATTCAATTAAAGCGAGCCTTAGGGAAAAGTAAAAACAAAAATACCAGTCAGCATTACGATAACTTCTATTTAGGCAAACA
Source organism: Cellulophaga algicola DSM 14237 (assembly GCF_000186265.1). Classification (NCBI taxonomy): domain Bacteria; kingdom Pseudomonadati; phylum Bacteroidota; class Flavobacteriia; order Flavobacteriales; family Flavobacteriaceae; genus Paracellulophaga; species Paracellulophaga algicola. The sequence goes on along the minus strand of NC_014934.1, from coordinate 1,905,364 downwards.
AAATTCTGTGCTAGAAGATTATGTGCAGCTTCTACAGCCTTTTGCAAAAGAAAAAGAAGTGCAATTGTTCTTTGAAAAATTAAATTTATTAGAAGATCCAGACATACAAACTACGAAAGCTGCACTATTAGCGTCTACACCCAATGCTATAAAAACAGAAGAATTAAATAAATTGGCAGCAGCTATTAATAGTAGAAATCTCTTATTTTTAAAACTAAAAGAAGCAGGAAAATTATCCCTATTCCCAAAAACATACAAGACACAAAAACAACTAGCTGAATCACAATTATTTGAACGAAAAAACACTTTAGAAGAAAAAGATTCCATAGTGTTTATTTCACAAAAAGAAATAATCTACCGCAACAAGAAATACATTGGATACGTTTTTAAACACAGAGACGGTGAAGACTATGATAAAAATTTTAAAATGTACTTATCGGTATACGAAGATACTGACACATTAAAAGGTAAGCCCTTTTATAATAATAGCGGGTACCGTATTGAAGACACCGATACTGATGAAGAAATGGCAGCTCTAGTCATTGAGGAATTTTTATTAAGAGAACGACCAAGAGCTGAAGCGTACAGACCAGACCAAGGAAATAACTTTGGGTACTATGATTATTAAAAATACTTATCTTTAAAATTCTAAAAGCAATATATTGCTTATAACCAACAAAATGAACCAAGAACACGACACTATAACGCCTGAATTTATTGATGTTTTAAGAAAAGAAGGGAATAAAGCCTGGAGTATCTGTCTTTCTTTAAATTCAGATCACAAATATAAAAACGCTTTAAAGACAATTACCGATGAGAGTTTTTCAGGAACACAGTACAAAGCCGAACATCTATTATTGCGAGACGTAGTTAGCTTATATAATACTTTTGCTTTAACGTACAATGCAAAATCAAGAATACCAAACAAGATAAAATTTATCCTAATTTTCCTTTATGAAAAGCTCCAAGGTAAAGATCTTGCACAATCTTTTGATGTTCAAAAATTAGCTAAATTACCTTTAGCTAAACATTTTGATGCCAATGTTCAGCTTATCCAGGACACTTCTTTTTATCAACCTAAAGAAGAATTAAAATCTGAATACTGCGCTACCCTAATTCTAGATAAAATAAAGAGTAACGAGTTAGATGCTATTGCTTCCTTTTTAAATAGGATTGCGTTATTAATGGCACAAGCAGATGGTTTGGTTGCAGAAACAGAAGAAGAACTATTGAAATCTATCTCTAAAAAAATAAACAACCCAAAAAGGAGTACAGAAAACTCTAACTACATTGAAGTTCCGGAAGATGATACTATAGAAAAGGTATTAGAGGAGCTAAATGAACTTGTAGGACTAGAGGAAATAAAAAAAAATGTAAATGATCTTATTAATTTTTTAAAGGTCCAGAAAATACGAGAAGAGAACGGTTTAAAAGCTAATAAAACATCTCTTCATTTTGTTTTTATGGGACCTCCTGGAACGGGTAAAACTACCGTAGCTAGAATGCTTGGTAGAATTTTTAAACATTTAGGGTATTTAAAAAGAGGTCATTTAGTAGAAACAGATAGATCTGGAATGGTCGCGGGCTATGTAGGGCAGACAGCACTTAAAGCCGATGAAATTATTAGTGCCGCCAGTGATGGTGTACTTTTTATTGACGAAGCATACTCGCTTACTTCCGGTGGTTTTAATGATTTTGGATCTGAAGCTATTGAAGTGCTTTTAAAACGAATGGAAGATTTACGAGATAGTCTTGTCGTAGTGGTAGCAGGTTATCCTGATGAAATGGAAATTTTTATCCAATCTAACCCTGGATTACAATCTCGTTTTAATCGCTATTTAAATTTTGATCATTACAAACCCGATGCGCTATTAGAAATTTTTAAACTGATTACAAAAAAATCTGATTTTAATCTTACGGTAGATGCAGAAGATAAACTTTCTGAAATCATCCTAAGTCTTTATGATAAAAGGCACAAAAGTTTTGGTAACGCTAGAACGATGAGAAACCTTTTTGAAAAAATAATACAAAGACAAGCGAATAGAATTGTCAATATAACCCCTATTAGCGAAGAAATATTAATTACCATTACTGAAGAAGATATTCCTGAAATAGCTGTCGCAGTAAAAGAGATTAGCGTTTTTGATACCGCTGAAAATTCTTAAAAAAACCTATGAGCATACAAGATATTATTTCATGGTTTAACAGCAACCAATCTGGCGTACTGTACTATTTTGGCATAGCACTAGTATTGGCACTACTTTCTACCTTCATTGTAAATGCAAAAAACATTAGTACGGTAAAATACGTGATGTCTTTTTTGGTATATGCGGTATGCATTCCTGGAGTTCTAGCACTATTCTTATTATTATACAATATCCTATTTTTAGGCTCAAGCATCCTTCAATTAGGTTTAGTGACCTATTTTTTACCCATTGTGGCTATGATTTTAATTCTTATAGTCTTAAATAGGAAAATTAAAATGGCTAAATTACCGGGCTTTACCAGATTATCTAGTTTAATAGTTATAATTGGAATATCATTTATTCTTTTGTTTGTACTTCAAAGATCCTATTTTGGTGTAATATTCTTAGGAGGATTTACACAACTTTTATTAGTCTTTGCAGTTATAATGGTAGTATTAAGAGTTGCTTGGAATAAATTTATCAAATAACTTGTAACAAAAATGAATGATACGATACCAATAAATAAAGAATAAATTAGCATTTTAAAAGTAGTAAATATGCTATAATTGGTAAAATTACCTAATTTTATAGCCTGTTAACGCAAATAGAAAAATATTTTAATAGTAAAGACAACCACACTTGCCATGGCAAAAGAAAAATTTAATTGGAAATCTCTTTTCGTAAATGACGGAGAACAAAAGTCTACAGCATCTAAACCAGAAGAAAAAATAGACTTCCCGGAGGAGCCAATAGCTGCTAGCACAAAGTTTCCTGAAACCAAAAGAGCTACTTCACAACAGCAAGTTAATACTTCTTCGGTAGATAATTCTGTACTTAACAGTGTTATAGAGATGTATGAATCCGGATTTGAATCCTTGAATTTACCTGGGTATGATTTTTATGAGTTTTTTAAAGCGATTAAAGCTGTAGGGTCTAACGATCCCAATGTCTACAAAATGGCATTTACGATGGCACAAAGTGTTGATACGAAAGTAACCAAAGACTCCCTTTTAGACGGTGCAAATTTTTACATCAAAGAAATTAATGATGTACACGAAAATTACCACTCTAAAGGAAATGCCAAAAAAGAAGAATTTGAATCAAGTCTATTACACCAGAAAAAAACCTTGTCTGAAGAAGTATCTGAATTAGAAAAACAGATTCTTCAATTACAAACACAGGCTAGTGATAAAAAAAATCAGTTGAATGCGCTTGAAAACGGAACCTCATCTGAAATGGCTGAAATAGAACAAAAAATAATAGCGAACGACATCGCAAAAACAAAAATTCTAGAGATTATTACCACAGTAGCCGACGGAATCAAAATCAACCTATAAATACCCTTAAATGAATACTGAAGAATCAAAAAGTCATATACTAGACTTACCTATTTTAAAGCATTTTGATGACGAAAAGGGCGAAATTTCTTTAAACCCTAATAATTGGAGAAATGGTGAAAAAGGCTTAAATACCGCCATAAAGTTAGCTTTATTTGCTGCTGTTGGTTATGGCGCATGGGTTTACATTTTACCACCACTTTTTACTGCATTAGGCCAAATTATTGCCTTAGCTGGTGTTGCTATTTTTATTGTATTCTTTATCCTGATGCTTCCTGTTATATTTAAAGGATTGCGTAGACTTACAAGAGCACTTCATAAATCGTTAATAAAATACGATCCTTTCGGAGAGCTACAAGAGCAAAAACAAAAGATGCTTACCAACCGTAAAGTTTTTAAAGAATCTAAAGCAAAAATAAAAGCTCTAAAAAGCAACATGGAAGCGGAATCTTTTAAAGCTGAAAAGGAAGCTAAAGATTATCAAGACCGCGTGGTTAGCCTACAAAAACAAGCACAGAAGATAAAAACTGAAATGGAGCGTTTGGTAGGAGAAAAAGGCTCTGCAGGAAAAGATACCGATGAGTATGTAGAATTACACAGTGCACTGGCTAAGAAATTATCAGAATCGCAACGTGTAACCCACCAACTAGAACAGAGTAAAAGTTTTATCCAAAAATATGGTAGCCGTGCTAACGTCATGGGAAAACTAGACCGTAAACTTACGCTGGCAGGAACAGCAATAGACATCAAAATATCAGATTTTGAGGTTACTATTCAAATGTTAGAAAAAGAATATGCGTTTGCCAAATCTGCAAGAGAAGCTACAGAAGGTGCCAAATCTGCCATGCATTTTACAAAAGATTGGGAGTTAGAATATGCCCTAGACGTTATTACAGAAACTATCGCCATGGACATTGCCAGAACGCAAGAGAACTTATCTGATATTGATATGCTGACTAGCAAATATGATATTGACAGTGATGAGTTATATTCTCAACTAGATACCTTAGCAGATAAAATTAAAACCGGGAAAGATTATGTTCCTGATTCTAAGAAATACAAGAATCCAAATTACAAACTAACACAAGAAGATAAACAAGAAAGTGGTGGTTTTGGAAACATGTTTGATTAACTTTTTAAATACTAAATAACTAAACACAATAACAATGGGTAAGATTTTACGAACAAAAAAACTCACCACTTTATCAGAATTATTAATCGTAGTCGTACTACTAGGTGGTATTCTTGGTGCTGTATATTATTTTGCACCCGGATTACGCGTTGGTGAAGCAAAAACATTAGACGAACTTAATGTAGATAAGAATGAAGTAAATAATGTAATTACTTCCGCGAAATTAGCATTACCATCTACAAGCACATCTAGCGATGTAAAAAATAAACCTTTAGTACGTATTGCTGCTTATGCATGGAATGCACAGTCTGGTATTATTGTAGCAAATGGAGGGCCTAAAACAACTAAAGGTTCTTTAATGGAGCAAAATGGCGTTAATCTTGAAATTATTCGTCAGGATTGGTTATCAGAATTGCGTAACATGCAGATGAAATTCGTTGAAGAATTTGATCGTGGCGAAGAATACCCTGATGCAGATAAAAGTGCTTTTGCTATTATTATGATGGGAGATGGTGCTCCTTTTTACATCAGTACCATGCAACAAGCATTAGATGATAAATTTGGAAAAGATAAATACCACGTACAAGTAGTAGGTGCAGTAGGTATTAGTTATGGTGAAGATAAATTAATTGGCCCACCAAGTTGGAAAGTAGATCCTAAAAGTATGAAAGGTGCTTTAATCTCTACTGTTTTAGGAGATGGTGACTGGGTGACTGCCTTAAACTATGCATTTGCAAACGGATTGAAAGTAAATCCTGATTCTAATACATACGATCCTGAAGCGGTAAACTTCTACCCTTCTCAAGATGATGATTATATAAAATCTGCTGAAGAACTTATTAAATCTCAAAAATCTGGATGGACAGTTCCTTTAAAAGAGGTTAAAAACGGAAAGCTTACCGGAAAAACGATCAACAAAAAGATTGATGGTTGTGCTACATGGACGCCTGGTGACAAAATGGTATTTGATGCGTTAAGCGGATTTACAGATGTTGCGTCTACCAAAGAGTTTAACAACCAAATGGCGACTACAGTTATCGCGGTTAAAGAATGGTCTACACAACATCCTCAAATTGTAAGTAATATATTGAAGTCGGCTTTAACGGCTTCAAACCAAATGAAACAGTATGATGAGTGGCAAGTAAGAGCTTCTGAAGCTGTTGCAGACACTTATGACTTAGAGAGTGCTAAGTACTGGTATGATATGTTTAAAGGTCAGAAAGGAAGCAAAAACGGTATTGATTACAACATGGGTGGGTCAAGAGTTTTTAACTATTCTGATGTGATGCAATATTACGGGATTACAGATGGTACCAATCGTTATAAAGCAGTTTACAACCAAGTATCTACGTATTTAAAAGAATTAAATCCATTCGGTTTCAATGAATCTGTAAAACGCATTGTTCCTTATGACGAAGCTGTAAACCTTTATTTCATTAAAAACATTAATGATATAGAATCTGGTACAGCGTACAAAGCAGATTATTCTAAGGAAGCAAGTGAAGTTATGGCCTCTGGAGAATGGAATATTAGTTTTGATACGGGTAGTGCAAACATCTCTAGCTCATCACAAAGTACACTAGAAACTATTTACAACCTTTTAATACAAGCAGAGGATACCAAGCTTAGCTTAGAAGGCCATACGGATGATACAGGTTCTAGCGAAGCTAACTATGACTTATCGCAACGAAGAGCACAAGCTGTAGTAAACTTCTTAAGAACTAAAGGTATACCACAAACACGTTTCCAAAATGTTATTGGAAAAGGAGAAGATGAGCCTGTTGAAAGTAATACAACAAATTCTGGAAGAGCTAAAAACCGTAGGGTAGTTATTGTTCTTTTAAAATAAAATAAATTTTAAAACTCAAAAAACCGCTCCAATTTTACACTAGTATTTTGGCGCGGTTTTAGGTTTATACTAACTTGTAATCATCATGAAAAATATATTTACACCCTTTGAAAATGTAAGCAAGAATACCAATCTTGTTATTGTCCTTGTTTGGATTGTAGCACTTTTCGGAATTTGGTTTGTTTCAAGCATGGGAGATAGACATCTATTTCCATCACCTCAACAAGTATTACAAGGCTTTTCAGAGCTTTATAACGAAGGTTTGGTCGTACACATCGGAAATTCCCTGCTGCTCTGTTTTTCTGCCATAATCATCGCCATCTTCATTTCATTAACATTTAGCTATTTGTCTACGGTTCCTGTAATACAACCGGTAGCCAAAACACTAAGTAAATTAAGGTATTTACCGCTTACAGGGATCACCTTCTATTTAGCTATTTTGATAAGTGATGCTAGAACCATGCAAATTTGGGTTTTGGTGGTTTTTATGAGCACGTATTTAACCACATCATTATTAAGTATGGTGAATAGTGTTCCGCAAGAAGAATTTGACCATGCGAGATCTCTAGGTTGCAATAGATGGGAAGTTTTATGGGAAGTAGTCGTTAAAGGAAGAATAGATTATGTTATAGATGTTATTCGCCAAAACCTTGCTATTGTTTGGATGATGCTCGTTACTGTAGAGTCTATTTTGGTTGCCGCTGGAGGCTTAGGCTTCTTGATTAAAAACTCAGACAAATTTATGAATCACGGTAGAATTATTGCTTTGCAAATTGTAATCTTAGCACTGGGTCTTTCTATCGATTTTGTATTAAACTATTTAAGAAAAAGCTTTTTCAGATATTCAAAAATATAATTAGAGATGAATTACAGCAGTGAAAATACATTACTCTACGTTGAAAACCTAAGTGTTGCTTATGGTGACAAAACCATCATTAAAGATATTAACCTTGTTGAAAAAGACACGATTAGAACCGGTGAAGTTACCGGTCAAGTAATTGCAGTGGTTGGACGATCTGGAACAGGAAAATCTACCTTTTTCAAAGCATTAACAGGCTTAGTAAAACCTACTTCTGGAAAAGTATTGATTGCAGATACGGCAACTACAAATGCTGAAAACGATGCAAAAGAAGTTCACGAAGGAGATATAGGATTTGTAGACCAGAAGTATACCCTCTTTAGAAACAAAACGGTTTATGAAGCGTTAATGTTTGCCCTTCGCAAGAAGGAAATATCTAAAGAAGCTAAAAACGAACAAATTTTAACGTATTTAAAAGAATGGGGACTTGAAAAGGCAAAAGATCAATATCCATGTGAACTTTCTGGTGGGCAACGTCAAAGAACGGCAATTATAGAACAGATCTTTTCTTCTGGTCATTACATGGTCTTAGACGAACCTTTTTCTGGTTTAGATGTTGGTAATATTGAAGATGTAAAAAAAGCATTTAAATTAATTACAGAGAGCCATGAATACAACACCATTATCTACTCTACCCATGACATTGAATTGGCGGTAGAATTAGCAGATAGTATCTACATTATTGGGTATCCTGAAGTAGACGGTAAAAAAATGACCTACGGAAGTATCGTAAAGCACTTTGACATGAAAGAGATTGGATTGGCTTGGAAAGAATTTGGTCTTGGCCATTTAGACATTGTAAAGCAAATAAAAGCCATTATGCTCCAATCATAATTTAGGCCAATAAACTTTGTATTAAGCCAAATTAAGGATATCGTAGCACAAGCAGGAAGAATGATCTAAGACAAACCGAATATGGTAGACATCGAAAGTTTTGCCTACTATTCTACCATACCAAAAAAGTGTGTTTAATTACTACTATAGACGATGCTTTCATCTTAAATTAAGTCAAGAAAATTCCAGATTGGAAACTAGAAATCGTATAAGGGAGTAGCGCTATTTTTATACTTTTAGGGGTTTTATCAGGCGGTTTGTTTTTAACATTTGAAACAAGAAGGAAAGCAAAAGCCATAGAGATCATCAAAGCAATAAGAAACAAATACGCTTCTGCCTCGGGAATGTTGACCAATTATTTTAAACCAATTATAATACACCATGAAGATACTTTTTCTTACAGCACTACTATTTATAAACTTCAGTTTTGCGCAACAAATAACCTGCTCGCCACAAAACAAAGAAGCTTTTGAAATTAAAATAAAAGAAATTAAATCGCTAAAAAAGGATGATATAGGCGCATCGATGGCCGCGATTGGAAAGACATTTCTAGGAACTCCTTATGTTGCTAAAACATTAGAAATAGGAACTACAGAAACATTGGTTGTTGACTTAGAAGGATTAGATTGTACTACGTTTGTAGAAAATGTCTTAGCTTTTTCATTGCTTAAAAAAAGTGATTCTACCACTTTTAACAACTTTACAAAGAAACTTGAAACCATTCGGTATAAAAATGGCTCATTAAACGGGTATCCCTCACGTTTACATTATTTTACGGAGTGGATAGCCAACAATCAGTTTAAGGGATTAGTTACAGATATTACGGCTAAAATTGGCGGAACACCAATACAAAAAGAAATTAATTTTATGAGTACACATCGTACTCTGTATCCTTTTTTAAAAGATGATGACGCTAACCTAGAAAAAATAAAGGCTTCAGAAGACTACCTAAATACGCAAGAGTTTTGCATCCTTGAAAAAGACAATATCGCTGCCAATGAGCATCTAATACAAACTGGAGACATTATTGCACTTACCACTTCTATTAAAGGTTTAGATATTACACATACCGGAATTGCCACAAGAGAACAAGACGGGCGCATTCATTTATTACATGCCTCTACTTCAGGTGCAGTAAAAATATCAGAAAAACCATTAGTAGACTATCTAAAAGGGATTAAGAGCAATACTGGAATTATGGTAGTTCGCGTAAATTAAAAAAACTGAATAGGTACATTCATATGCTAAAGTAAGTAGCATAATAAGTTACCCACCTTAAAATCAAGATACACCTTTACCATAAAATAAAATTCGGTATAACAAGCTACAGCTTGCCATACCGAATTTATATATGCTATAAAAAAGTGAACAGCTTATCGCTTCAAACACCATTCTATCCCACCTAATAAATGTTTTCTAAAATTAGGATCATCAAAAGCAGCATCGGCATGACCTAAACCGGTATAAAATGCTCTACCGCCATCAAATTCATGAAACCAAGCAATAGGATGATTATCTCCATTCTTACCGCCTTCATAACTAGTTTCATCTAACGCAAGCAGTACATTAATATCAGGATTAATATTTTTAAAATTATACCACTCATCAAAGTGGCTCCAAGTACTGTCTAAATGCTGTGTAGCAGAATGATTTCCGTTGATTATATTTAAGGTGGCTTGTTGTTGTTTTGGGTGATTTAAAAAATATGCACCAACTAACTCCCCATACCAAGGCCATTCATATTCCGTATCTGTCGCAGCATGGACACCTAAAAAACTACCTCCATTTTGTATGTAATTTTCAAAAGCTGTTTGTTGCTCATCTCCTAACACGTCTTGAGTAGTACTCAAAAATACAACCAATTGGTATTTTTTAAGGTTAGCAGCATTAAACTGTAGTGAATCTGCTGTTTCCACAACATCAAAATTATTCTCTACACCAAGTTCTTTAATGGTTTCCGCCCCTTTTTCAATAGAACCATGCCTATACCCTGCTGTTTTAGTAAAAACCAAAACCTTGGGTTTCAAAATTGCTAACTTAGATTTTGAAATTTTTAGAGGTTCTGGATGATTTAGTATCACTTGCTGATCTACAGCTTTTGTAGTACCACAAGAGTTTAGCATTAGTAATGCAAACAAGGACAATATTCCTGAAAAAACAGACTTCATAACTTTTAGATTTTATAAAAACTAAATATCGGCAATTATAGCTGATAAGACTATAACTAATGACCCAAAAAAGAGTAAAAATGTGTTTATCCTGCTAATGACATTAAATATTTCTTAGGCGTAGTACCGTATTTCTTCTTGAATGCAGCTATAAAATGGCTTGAAGTACTATACCCCACCTTTAATCCAACTTCATTTACATTGTGTTGCCCGCTTTCTAACATTTTACGCGCATATTCCATTTTATAATCAAATAAGAAACTAAACACAGAATCCCCATAAATTTGCTTAAAACCTTCTTTGAGTTTTTTAATGGGCAAGCCAATTTCATCCGAAAGTTCATTTAAAGTTGGCGGCTCTGCCATGCGAGCAATAATAATTTCTTTTGCCTTACGGATTCTCCGCACATTATCCTCATCCACTAAAAAAGGACATTGCTCTAAATCTGCATCTGTACTTTTATTAAAATATAAGGAGATAAGCTCATAGACTTTTCCTTTTATATACAGTTCTTTTATAGAAGGATGCAAGTTATAATTCATCATTTGACTTAAAATAACGGCAATAGCCGGACTAAAACCCTCTTGACTATAATATTTCTTATCCTTATTGTCTTTATTTAAAAAGGGAATATAATCTGCTTCTTTTGAGAACAAGGAATGAAACTTACGAATAGTCATAACCACAGAAACCATCCAAGAATTAGGGCTCAACTCAAGGTTAAGCGGAAGATCTACTTGTGTATTATATAACAAGAGAGAATTCTCTTCTGGCACTTCTAAAGCATAGCGACCGTCATTAAAAATAAACTTAGCGCTCCCCTTTAAACAAAAATGAAATTGAATAAAGGAACTATCTATTTCCTTGCTAACTTTTTGAGTATCAACACCATCATTCTGAATTTTTAGTGCAAAAAAACCTTCGTCAATCAACACCTCCTCAAATGAACCTTGAGCGTCATTTATTTCATCCATATCCATATAAATTATATTTATATCCAATTTAGAAGTATTCTAAATTAATTAGTTTACAGTCCTATATTCCCTATAAAATTAAGCTAAATAGTATAATAAATATCCAAAAAAGTTCTAAAAATCTTGAAACGACACTATTTGTTCCGCTAGCGTTACTTTTATCAAAAGCATGGGAGTACTTTTGCTCACGATTGCAAAGAATTCATGAAAGATTATCATATTTCGAAACACAACTCGTTTTACACCATTGGTCTTAACTACAAAAAGGCAGATGCTGAAATACGCGGTAAGTTCAGTTTAAACGAATCAGCTATAAATAGTTTATTGGTTGAAGCTAAGACTCAAGGTATAGACGGCTTACTAGTAACATCAACATGCAATAGAACCGAATTATATGGTTTTGCACAACACCCCTTCCAACTTATAAAATTACTCTGCGATAATACCTTAGGTACCGTTGAAGAATTTCAAGAAGTAGCTTATGTGTATAAAAACAATGATGCTATTAGTCATTTATTCAAAGTAGGTACAGGATTAGACAGTCAGATTCTAGGCGATTTTGAAATCATTAGTCAATTACGTCAAAGTTTTAATCGCTCTAAAAAATTAGAAATTGCCAATCCGTTTATAGAACGCTTATGTAATTCAGTTATACAAGCAAGTAAAAAAATAAAGAACGAAACAGAAATTTCTTCTGGAGCAACCTCGGTTTCCTTTGCTTCTGTTCAGTACATTATGAGAAATATTCCTGAAATTTCTGATAAGAATATTTTACTATTTGGAACAGGTAAAATTGGAAGAAATACTTGTGAGAATTTAATTAAACACACCGCAAACTCACACATAACGCTTATCAACAGAACTAAAGATAAGGCAGAGAAGGTTGCGGGTAAATTTAATTTAATTGTAAAAGATTATGGAGATTTACAAACTGAAATTAGAAATACAGATGTATTAATAGTAGCTACAGGAGCACAAACGCCAACGATTTCTAAAGAATTAATATACACTAAAAAACCCTTATTAATTTTAGATTTATCTATTCCGAAAAATGTAGCTGATGATGTTACACAGTTACCTAACGTAACATTAATTCATCTAGACCATCTTTCACAAATGACGGATGAAACTCTAGAAAAAAGAAAACAATTTATTCCTGAAGCTGAAGCTATTATTGAGCAAATAAAAGATGAATTTATTCAGTGGTTAGAAACCAGAAAATTTGCTCCCGTTATAAAAGCATTAAAAAAGAAGCTTAAAGTAATGAAAGATGAAGAACTCAACTTTCAGAGTAAAAAGCTCTCAGATTTTAATTCCGTTCAAGCAGATATTGTCTCTGAACGTATCATTCAAAAAATAACCAAACAATTCGCAAATCACTTAAAAGGCGATGATATTGATGCAGATAATAGTTTGGCATTAATTCAAAAAGTGTTTCAATTAGAAGTAGAAAGTAAATGAGTAAGATAATCCGCATTGGAACACGTGATAGTGAACTGGCACTATGGCAAGCAAGAACCGTACAAAAACAATTAAAAGAACAAGGATACCAATCGGTATTAGTACCTGTAAAATCTATGGGTGATTTAGTTTTAGATAAACCACTTCACGAATTAGGGATTACGGGTGTATTTACTAAGACCTTAGATATCGCAATGCTTAAAGGCGAAATTGATATTGCTGTACACTCCATGAAAGATGTGCCTACAGTATTACCTAAAGGTATAGTACAAGCTGCCGTTTTAAAACGTGGCAACTACATGGATATTCTAGCTTTTAAGCATAATGAAGAATTTCTTAGTCAAAAAGAAGCCGTTATTGCAACAGGTAGTTTGCGTAGAAAAGCGCAATGGCTTAACAGATACCCAACACACGAGGTTGTAGACTTACGGGGCAATGTTCAAACAAGAGCAGATAAACTAGAAGATAACGATTGGAATGGCGCAATTTTCGCAGCGGCAGGTTTAGAACGTGTTGGTTTAGAATTTGAAAATACTATAGGTTTAACGTGGATGGTTCCAGCTCCTGCACAGGGCGCAGTAGTTGTAGTTGCACTAGAAGATGATGAATTTTCTAAAACTGCGTGTGCTGAACTAAACCATAAAGAAACGGAAATTTGCACCACTTTAGAGCGTAAATTTTTAAACCTCTTAGAAGGCGGCTGTACTGCTCCTATTGGAGCATTGGCAATAATAAAAGATACCAACGTAAGCTTAAAAGGAGTTTTACTTAGTGTTGACGGAAAAAAGAGGATAGAAGTAGAATTTACCTCTAAGCTTGGCAAACATGAAAATTTAGCAGAGGCCTGTGTAGAACGCGTATTTAGCCGTGGCGGAAAGCTACTCATGAGCGAGATTGCTGGAGTTTCAAAAAAACCAGATGTTTATTCTACCAAAAAACTGACTACAGAACAAGTAGCACGTTTTGATACTGATATCACGGTAGACTCAGAAGATTTTATTCAGATTAGCCTAAATAGAATTCCAAGATTGGCGCTAAAAGCAACGCATAGGAATGTAATTATTACAAGCCAGAATGCTGTTGAAGCACTTATCGCAAGCATTAATCCTGATGAGCTTAAATTTGAAAATATCTATTGCGTAGGTCGCAAAACCAAACGTTTAATAGAAAAACGCATAGGAAAGGTAACCCATTTTGAAAATAGCGCTAAAGAATTAGCCGATTATTTAGTAGACTCCATTGAAGGAAGCACAGCAACTTATTTCTGTAGCAACTTACGCTTGGATGATTTACCAACTATTTTAGCCGATCATAAAATTGAACTTACAGAAATTGAAGCATATAGCACGAAGAAATCACCTTTAAAAATAGATGACGCTATCAAAGGTGTACTATTTTATAGCCCTTCTTCCATAGAAAGCTACCTTCAAGAAAACTCAACAGACGTTATTGCCTATTGTATTGGCGATACTACTGCTGCGGAGGCTAAAAAACATTTCTCAAAAGTTCATATTTCAAAAATGCCTACCTTAGAGTCTGTTATTGACTTAGTTAATAAAGACTACGAGTAATTTTAGACTAGTTAACACATGTGGAATAAAGTTAGATTATCTAGCCTCGCTGTTCTATTTTTAGATCTTGGCTTGGTAATCTTTTTAATTTACGACTTTGGTTTTAAAGACTATCAAGATTTAAGACAGTATAAATTAATTGTACTGCCCACATTAGTATTAGCATTAATTGTATTTAACCTTTATAAGTATCGGCTTTTTAAAAGGCAGCGTGTATCTAGTATTAGCCCTAAGATAAATCTATACTACCTCTCCATACTAGTTATCGTAGAGATTGTAACGATTATTTCTGATTTTGAAATTTCGCTCTTTGATAGTTTTTTCAATGTTCGGTATGTTATTGAGTACGGGCTTTTAATCTACTTTTTTATTCGGATTTCTTTCCTAGTTAGAAAAATATATGCCATTTATTTTAACCCTGCTATCCTATTTGTAGGCAGTTTCGCAATTATCGCATTAGGGGGCACCTTTTTATTAATGCTACCTGCATCTACCCTCCATGGAATATCATTTATAGATGCTTTGTTTACAGCAACAAGCGCAACATCTGTGACCGGATTAATTGTAGTTGACACCGCTAAAGACTTTACTCCTTTTGGACAAACTATTATACTATTTCTTTTTCAATTAGGAGGATTAGGAATGCTCACCTTTACCTCATTTTTCGCCTATTTTTTTAAATCTGGATCTTCTTTTAGAGAAAGCCTCTACATGAAAGATATTATGGGCAATAATGATGAATTAGGCGGTATTATGAAAAAAGTTATGCAGGTAGTCGCATTTTCTTTAATTATTGAATTCTTAGGCGCCCTATTAATTTACACCTCCTTACCTGAAGTAGACAAAATACCCAATCAAATCTTTTTCTCTATATTTCATGCAATATCTGCCTATTGTAATGCTGGTTTTTCTTTAGAATCAATGGGGTTACATGACATTAACCTAAGACATAATTATTATTTGCAATGGGTGGTTATGGCACTTATCATTTTTGGAGGATTAGGGTACCATATTGCCTATAATGTTATTCAATATTTAAAACGCTTTACGACCAATCTCTTTAGATCAAAAAACAAAATTTTTATTTCTAGAGTTATTTTATTAAATACTAAAATTGTTTTATACACCTCGCTTATTTTAATCGTTGCGGGAACCGGATTTTTTTTAATCTCCGAAAAGCACACCAATTTACTAGAACATACCACTTGGTTCGGAAAACTCACCACAGCATTATTTTCATCAGTAACCGCTAGAACAGCAGGGTTTAACACGGTAGATTATGCAGATTTCAGCATTCCAGGAATATTATTTATGATTTTTTTAATGTGGATTGGGGCCTCCCCTGCATCTACAGGAGGGGGTATAAAAACGACTACCTTTGCTATTGCCACTCTTAATGTATTTTTCGTTGCGAAAGACCAGCCTTACATTGAAATAGGTACTAGAAGAATTGCCGCACAATCTGTACGCCGAGCATTTGCAATAATGGCCATTTCATTAGCTAGTATTGGAACAGGAATATTATTTTTGCTCATATTTAATCCTGAATTTACATTAATTCAGATTGCATTTGAGGTGTTTTCCGCATTTAGTACGGTTGGCGTCTCCATGGGTATCACAGCATCTTTATCTAGTGCCAGTAAAATTGTACTTATTATTCTTATGTTCTTAGGCAGAATTGGTCTTTTAAACTTAATGATAGGATTACTGAAAAATGTGAGTCAGGCAGATTATAGTTACCCTGAAGAAAATATATTAATAAATTAACCAAAATTGCTCGTATGAAAATTATAGTTATCGGACTTGGAAATTTTGGAATGGCAGCCGCTATCAATCTTTCAAACACAAACAATGAGGTGATTGCAGTAGATATTGATCCTGAAAAAATCACACAAATAAAAGATCAAGTTGCCCACGCGGTAGCCTTTGATGCAAAAAAAGAATCCGTTTATAATTCACTACCTCTTAAAAATACAGACTTAGTAATTATAGCAATAGGCGATAGAAACGGAACTGCTATTATGAGTACGGCCATTATAAAAAAATTGACCAACGCAAAAATAATTGCGCGCGCTTCATCCCCAATAGAAGATACCATTCTTCAAGCTATGGGTGTAGACCAAATTATACATCCAGAACGAGAATTTGCAGAAAAATTCACAAAAACTATTAATTTGGATGGGAGTATTGATAATTTTGAAGTTGATGAAGATCATTTAGTTTCAGAAATTGAAGTTCCAAAAGACCTAATAGGCATCTCTATATTGGAATCTAAGTTTAGAGAAAATTATGATTTAAATATTGTTACCATTATCAGACATCAAAAGAAAAAAAATATTTTAGGAAGTATATATACCCAAAAAGATGTACTAGGAACACCGGATCCAAAGACAATATTACAAAAAGGTGATATTTTAGTCGTTTTCGGTAAAGATAAAAACATCAAGCGTTTATTAAAATAAATATACCATGTGTTATATTATAGCACTTTCTAAAAACAAACAATAAAAAAATAGCTTACAAAATGATAAAAAACGATTTATTCTTACGTGCATTAAAAGGAGAGATAGTAGAACGCCCACCAGTATGGATGATGCGTCAAGCGGGTAGGTATTTACCAGAATTTATGGAAATTAAAAAAGAGTATGATTTCTTTACCCGTTGTCAGACTCCAGATTTAGCCTCTGAAATTACGGTACAACCAATTCGACGATTCGGTATGGATGCCGCTATATTGTTTTCTGATATTTTGGTGATACCACAAGCAATGAATATAGAAGTTCAAATGAAACCAGATTTTGGACCTTACCTACCCAACCCTATTCGCACCCAGAAAGATGTTGATGCTGTTATAGTCCCGGACGTAGACGTAGCTCTAGACTACGTAATGAAGGCGATTAAAGCTACGAAAGAGAAATTAAATAACGAAATACCTTTAATTGGTTTTGCGGGCTCTCCATGGACTATTCTATGTTATTGTGTACAAGGACAAGGAAGTAAGAATTTTGATAAAGCTAAGGAGTTTTGTTTTATGCAACCTCTTGCTGCCCATCAATTATTACAAAAAATTACGGATACCACGATTGCTTATTTAAAAGCTAAAGTAAAGGCTGGTGTAAATGCAGTACAAATATTTGATTCTTGGGGAGGCATGCTTTCACCTACAGATTATACTGAATTCTCTTGGAACTATATTCAACAAATTATTGATGCTTTAAAAGAAGAAACTCCTGTCATTGTTTTTGGTAAAGGATGTTGGTTTGCTTTAGGTGATATGGCAAAATCTGGAGCAGCAGCGTTAGGCGTAGACTGGACTTGTTCTGCTAGAAACGCACGTTACTTAACTGGTGGAAACATTACGTTACAAGGAAATTTTGATCCTTCTCGCCTATTATCCCCTCCTGCAGATATAAAAAGAATGGTTACGCAGATGATTAATGAATTTGGAAAAGACAAATATGTAGTTAATCTTGGCCATGGAATATTACCCAATGTGCCTGTAGACAATGCTAGAGCATTCATAGATGCAGTAAAAGAATATAAAGGCTAATAAACCGTCTAGCTTTAAAAGTTTAAATTTATAGTATAGACCCCATAAAAAAAGAAATATATGTTTAAGAATATTCTGTTAGGTATAAAATCTTATTCTGGTACCTTTAGCCTCATGAAAGAGCTTAAACTCTGGAAATATTTTTTTATTCCAATGGTCATTAGCTTAATCACTGCAGCCCTAATAGGAGTAGCCGCATGGAGTTTATCGAGCAGTTTTGGCGAATTTATTGCAACACTATGGGTTTGGGATTTTGGTAAAGAAACATTTACATCTGTTTCTACATTGTTTAGTGGTCTAATTATATTAGTAATTGGCTTTATTCTCTATAAACATATTGTAATGGCGTTATCTGCACCATTTATGAGTCCTGTTTCAGAAAAAATTGAAGCCCACTTAACAGGTATAGAAAGCCATGAGCATCAGAAAACCTCTTTTAATGAGCAGTTATGGCGTGGAATTAAACTTAATATTCGGAACCTTGGCAAAGAACTCTTATATACAGTACCCTTACTTTTACTTAAAATAATACCTGTAGTAAATATTTTCTCGGCTATAGCACTATTCCTTTTACAAGCATATTATGCAGGTTTTGGAAGTATGGATTACACCTTAGAGCGGCATTTTAACTACAAAGACAGTATACGTTTCGTTAGAAAAAATAGAGGAGCCGCAATTGGTAATGGTATAATTTTTATGCTGTTCTTATTTATTCCTGTTATTGGCATCATTTTAGTACTTCCACTTTCTGTAACAGCAGCTTCAATTAAAACAGTTGGTATAATTAAACAAAAAGAAATAGAAGAACATACTAAAAAAAATATAATAGCATAAATTACAACCGATTAGAACACTTTATATAAATTTTAAATTGAATATGTTAGAGCGCGAAATTTACACTATAGAACCCATTGCAATTAAAGATTCATGGCGCCTTTGTAATTTTGCTGTAGCAAACGCTGATCGATTAAAACGATATTTTCCCAAAACCTTAGCGCATAATCTTACCCCAAATCTTTCGGAAGTATTCGTTAGCCAAAAAGTAAAAGAATTAGAAGCTAAAACCGAATTCCTTTTTACCTTAAAAGAAAAAGAAACTAGAACCATAATCGGTTTAATCTATGTCAAAAAAATTGATAAAGCATTAAAGCAGGCAGAACTGGCCTATTGTATTGGCTATGATTATGAAGGTAAAGGAATTATTTCTAAAACCGTACGGTATATTTCTAACTGGGCACATGAAGAATTAGGATTAACTATTTTACAGATTATAACACACAAAACCAATATTGGCAGTGTAAAGGTTGCAGAGAACAATAAGTACACCTGGATAAAAACACTTCCAAAAGAACACACTCCGCCTAACGAAGCCCCTTTAGACATGGAGCTCTATGAATTACATTATGAAAGATAAGTTTTACACGTATATTCAAAAATTACAAGACACTATCACTTCTAAATTGCAAGAAGTAGATGGTTCCGTTAAGTTTCAGGAAGACCTCTGGGAGCGGCCAGAAGGTGGCGGTGGCAGAACACGCGTCATTGAAAATGGTGCGGTTTTTGAAAAAGGCGGCGTAAATATCTCTGAAGTACATGGTGCCTTACCAGAGAGTATGCAAAAATATTTTGGGGTCGAAGATGCTGATTTTTTCGCCTGCGGCTTAAGTTTAGTTCTCCATCCTAAAAACCCTATGGTCCCCACAGTTCATGCAAACTGGCGCTATTTTGAAATGTATGACAAAGAAGGTAACATTGTAGACCAATGGTTTGGTGGTGGTCAAGATTTAACCCCTTATTATCTTTTTGAGGAAGATGCTACCCATTTTCATTCCGTTTGCAAAAAAGCCTGTGATGCACATAACCCTAACTTTTACACTACATACAAGAAAAGGTGTGACGAGTACTTCTGGAATACTCATAGAGATGAAGGCCGTGGTATAGGAGGACTCTTTTTTGATTATTGCAAAGTTACCGAAGAAATGAAAATGGAGGATTGGTTTAATTTTGTAAGCGAAGTAGGAAATAGTTTTTTAGATGCTTATGTACCTATCGTTATAAAACATAAAGATGCGGACTATAGCGCAGAACAACGCAAATGGCAAGAGATTCGCCGTGGTCGTTATGTAGAGTTCAACCTAGTACATGATAAAGGCACCTTATTCGGTTTAAAAACAAATGGGCGTATTGAAAGTATTCTTATGAGCCTACCTCCACACGTTCAATGGGTTTATGATCATCAGCCAGAAGCAGGCAGTGAAGAAGAAAAATTGATAAATGTGCTTAAAAACCCGAAGGATTGGGTTTAGAAATGATATTTTTATACGTCAAAATTAAATTACATGCTTGAAAGTTTATTAGAGGCCTTAAATTTTTCTCCAAATAATATTCCCTTAAAATTACAAATTGCCAAACTGTATATGCAAAATGGCGATTTTGATAATGCCGAGAAACAACTTTATGGGTGTATCGATTTAGATAGTACGCATACTGATGCAAAATACGAACTGGCTAATTGTTTTTACAAACAAGGAAAAACCTCAGCAGCAGAAGTGCTTTTAGAAGAAATAACTAAAAATTCTAATAATATCACCTATTTAGAATTACTGTGTTATTGCCAGTTGAACCAAGATAATTACAATGATGCGCAAGACACGTACAAAGACATATTAACCATAGATCCTTCCTATTTAAATGAAGATTTTGATCGGAAGCTCAAAATAACCACTACGTCTTCTTTTGATGAAATTGATGATGAATTTGCAGATAATGATGCTATTTCTTTTATGAAAAAGCCAGACGTTAGCTTCAAAGATATTGGGGGTATGCAAAATGTGAAAAAAGAAATTTCACTAAAAATCATTAAACCTCTTGAACATAAAGATTTATATAAAGCATACGGGAAAAAAATAGGAGGCGGTATATTACTTTATGGTCCTCCCGGATGCGGTAAAACACACTTAGCAAGAGCTACGGCCGGTGAGATCAACGCCAACTTTATTAACGTAGGAATTAATGATATTCTTGATATGTGGATAGGAAGCTCTGAGCGCAACCTACATGAAATATTTGAAACCGCACGAGAAAACACCCCTTGCGTTATATTTATTGATGAAATTGACGCGCTAGGTGCCAATAGAAATGATATGAATAAAAATTCTGGACGAACGGTAATCAACCAGTTTTTGGCAGAATTAGACGGTATTGACGCAGATAATGATGGGATTTTGGTCATTGGAGCCACTAATGCACCATGGTATTTAGACCCTGCTTTTAGAAGACCTGGCCGTTTTGACCGTATCATTTTTGTTTCTCCTCCAGATGTTGAGGCAAGAGAGGAGATTTTTACCATTCAATTGAAAGATAAGCCTATAGAAACCATCGACTATTCTTCATTAGCAAAAGTTACTAAAGAATTTTCAGGAGCAGATATTAAAGCGACTATAGATGTTGCTATTGAAAGTAAATTAGAAGAAGCCTTCAAAGACGGTATCCCAAAACCCCTATCTACAAAAGATATTTTAAAAGCCGCCAAAAAAATGAAATCCAGCACCAAAGAATGG
The DNA here is from genome assembly GCF_000186265.1 of Cellulophaga algicola DSM 14237. Taxonomy (NCBI): domain Bacteria; kingdom Pseudomonadati; phylum Bacteroidota; class Flavobacteriia; order Flavobacteriales; family Flavobacteriaceae; genus Paracellulophaga; species Paracellulophaga algicola. Next base: position 1,883,883 of record NC_014934.1, on the reverse strand, counting down.
TTTAGTTCTGCTAAAAATTATGCCTTATACTCCAATGATGGCGGTTTGTATGATGAAATATTGACCTATTTAAACATCAAAAAATAATGGAGTCCGTGCATAGAGATAGAGGAATTCAATTGCTCGAATTAGGACGCACAAAAGATGCTATAACCTATTTTAAGAAAGCAATTACCGAAGATCATCAAGATTGGACTAGTAAGTTTTATTTAGCAATTTGCTATTTGAATGAAAAACAACTAGACGAAGCAGAAGCAATTTCGGATAGCTTATTACATGACACCCCTAATGATGCTAATATTTTTTATTTAAAGGCGAAAATTAAGTTACAACAAGATGATTTTTCAGAATCGCAAAAATTCATCGACATGGCGATTGCCATAAACCCATATGACGCAGATTATTTTGGCCTTAAAGCGGGGTTATTACTTCAAAAGAAAAAATTTAATGAAGGTTTAGCAGCAGTAAGTGAAGGCTTAAAAATCGATGCAAAAAATGCATATTGTTTAAATCTAAGAGCGCAAATACTTACAAAACTCAATAGAATCCCTGAGGCCAACCAAACTGTTGAAGATATTTTATATGACAATCCAGAAGACAGCTATTCGCACGCAAATGTGGGTTGGGTAGAATTAGAAAATGGAAATCACAAAAAAGCTTTAGAACATTTTAAACAAGCTTTACAGTTTGATCCTAATTTTGAATATGCACGTGAAGGGATGACAACTGCCTTAAAAAGTAAAAACCCCATTTACAGATGGTATTTAAAGTATTCTTTTTGGATGGCAAAACAGTCATCAAAAAACCAATGGGTATTTATTATTGGCTTGTATGTTGCTTATAGAGTAGCTGTTAGCTTATTAGATAGTGCAGGCTTATCCTATGTAGCCATACCGTTAATTGTAGCATACCTCCTTTTTGCTCTTGGTGGATGGATCATGGAGCCCTTATCTAATACGATTCTTAATTTTGATAAATACGGGAAGTTTTTACTTAATAAAAATGAAAAAATCAGCGGTATGGTTTTCGGCGGATTAGCACTATTAGGCCTAATCTCCATCACTTTATTTTACGCATTTGGCATTCAATACGGCCTAACATTAGGCATCGCGTTTATCTGTGCCCTAATTCCGTTACCAGGAGCACTTCTCCTCCAAAAAAAGAAGCCAAGAATCTTCGGAATTGCTTATGGATGTGCAATGATACTTGTAGCCTTGATTTGCCCTTTATTCACCACATTACTATTCACGCAATTAGCCGTTTTTATAATGATGGTTGCCTATACTTGGATTGGTAATATTGGAAAATAATAAAATGCTCTTGCCTAAAACAACTATCACTTCTTTGCTTTAGGCTTCAGGTTGATGTAAACTACTGAAATTAGTATAATCAGAATTCCTAACCACTGCAAAGAGCTAATCTCTTCATGTAAGATTAAGTAAGCACTCATTACTGAAATAGGAATCTCTAAAGCAGATATAATACTCCCTAAGCCAGTGCCAATAACAGGTATACCTTTATTAAATAATATAGGAGGTAAAATTGTACCAAAAAAACCAAGAAAAGTACCCCATTTTAAAAATACCCACCAATCAAAGTCAGCAATTATCTGAACATTCCAGAAAATCATAGTGACTATTAAGCCACCCAAGATTAAATATTTACTTCTAGTAAATAAAGGTAACTCCAGAGCAATACTACTTGTTGCATATAAGGTACCAGTATAACATAGTGCTGCTAGCAAACCAAAAATTAGTCCTTTAAAATTTAAGGCAGCGTCTACCTCAAATATCTTAGCTGCTAATAATGTTCCAATAATTACCGCACCAGCCCCAATTATTTTCTTTTGAGTCACTAGTTTTCTATTCATAAAAAACTCCAAGACAACTCCCATCCATATGGTTTGCATTAGAAGTATGATCCCCACAGAAACTGGAATATACTGTATGGACAAGTAATAGAAGCTACTGGTAAGCCCTAGAAAACTACCAAAAGCAACTAGCTTTAACTTATCCTTTCTTATTTCTTTTTTATCGGTAGGCGCAGTATTCTTTTTAGAAAATAAAAAAGAAAGCAAGGTAAGCACAACCACACCAACAAAATATTGTGCAAAAGCAAGACCTGCGGTTCCAGAACCATTGTTATTGGCAAACTTTACAAAAGTGGCGAGTATTCCATAACTTGCAGCTCCAACACCAACATACAAGACCCCTTTTAAATGATTATTCATTTTTATTTTTTTTGAGGCTGCAAATCTCTGAATAATTACGCGATAAAAACCAAACAAAGCAAACATTATGATAAATTGTCCTTGCGGCGCGAACAAAAACTACAACACTTGCTGCAAATTAGCCCATAGCAAGCTTTCTAACGTGGAAACAGCAGAACAATTAATGCGATCTAGGTATACTGCTTTCACTTTGGCCAATGGAGACTATTTGATGAAGAGTCACCATAGCAGTACACGCCCTATTAAAGAAAAAAAGGCGATTGAAAAATGGGCTAAATCTGTAGAATGGGTTCGCCTTGAAGTACTCACCACCACCAAAGGAAAGGCGACAGATACAGAAGGAACTGTAACCTTTAATGCCTACTATTTTGATCAAGGAGCAGTTGAAGTAATCCATGAAAAATCTGCATTTGTGAAAGAAGAAGGCAATTGGATGTATTTAGGTTTAGCAGAAGACTAAAAAAGCAAGGAACTTATCCTTGCTTTTAGTAATCTACAACGCTAACATTTCTATTATTCTTCTACCGATAATAGATTGTCATCAGAATTACGATCTATTAACTTATTATAAGGGTCAATCCCTGCTTTTAGCGGTTTCTTATCTGTGATAATCGTAAATGTATTATCGCCAGCTTTTAACCAATCTAACTTAAAGTAAAGCGGGTTTTTAATGGTTACTCCTTCATCATTGGTAGTGTCTTCTCCAAACAAACCAACATCAACTAAGTTCTTTTTGTCATCTACGCTTTTTTCTTTACCATTATCATCATAATAGATCTTTTTAGAGTTTACGATAAATGTAGTTTCCCATTTACCCGTTTCTAATTTTTTAGTTTTGGCGCTCATCACCCTATTTTCATATAGGACAATTTCTTTAAATCCGTCATCAACCTTATATTTTAAAGTATCAGGAGTAACCGCATATAATGCATTATATAAATCTTCCGATGTAGCGTAAGTTCCTTTTTGATTGTATTTATATTCTTCTAAAAAAGACTTAAGACCTCTATTGACCACGTCTTCACCTAATACATCCTGTAAATCATACATCACCATGGAACCTTTTTCATACCAAATATACTGACCGGTTTCTACGTTCATTAAAGAGCGTTCTGGTTTAAAGCTAAACTGACGACCGCGTAAATAGGTGTCTAGAGAATTTTTTAGAAATGATTTAATTCCGTTTTCACCATACTCTTGCTTCATTGTCATTAAAGAAGCATACTCCGCTAAAGTTTCAGAGATAATATTGGCACCTGAAGTTTTACTAGGTGTTACGATATGCCCCCACCATTGGTGTGCAACCTCATGAGAGGTAACTCTAAAGGCATAATTATAATCTTCTGCTTTTGAAAAATCTGCTACAAATCCAAAATCTTCAGAATAAGGTATCGTAGTCGCAAAAGATTGCGCATAATTAGAATGTGCAGGAAACTCAATTACCCTAATTACGGAATATGGATACTCATAGAAATTCTTAGAATTATAGTCTAAGGCAATTTTTACCCCTTTTATAAAATAGGCTAAGTTCTTTTTATGTTTTGGCGAATGGTAGATTTCAATAGTTACTTTTTTTCCACTAGGTGCCGTCCAAGTATCATTTTCTATAGCATAAGCTGCAGAAACGAAACTGAAGAAATAATCTGTTTTGTCTTCCAATTTATAATTGAAATAACTACGTTCTCCTTCTTTCCATTGCTTAGTTAGTTTTCCCGGAGCTACTGCTATCTGATCATTACTGGTACTTACCGTGGCCTCAAAAGTCATATAATCCCCATCTTCATTAAATAAATTTTTACGTAAAGCGATACTATCTGTTCGCGGGGCGTTTAAATAATCTAATTCCTCTAGACCATATTTTTTCCGAACTCCGTTATCACTCAAAACACGATCATAATGAAAAGAAGGAAAAATAGCATCTGTAAAAAAGGAACCATTTTCTAAAATTGCTGTTTCTTTATCACTAGAAAAACCATGCGTCTTGGCAGAAGTTTTGATGACTAATTGTGCCGTATCTTTTGGTTGCAATGTAGCTGGCAACTTATACATAAATAGGCGGTAAGCTTCATCCTTTAGAAAAGGTTTTAGCTCTTGTCCGTTATACATTACCTGCTCAATTTTTGTATCTGCAATCGGGAATTTTAGCTCCATTAAAAGTGTATCAATAGGAACATTAAACTTATTGGTCACCGTAAACTCTCCCTTGGCATTAACACTTCGCTCCTTAGGATAGATATCTATAGATGCTTTTAAAGCGATAACCTGAAGGTGCGGCTTATCAATATACTTACCATATTTCTTTTCAGCTTCAGCATTAAGTTTATCTGCATAATTACCATCTTCTAATTGGTTCAACACTTTTAGGTTATAATAAGCATACCCACCAACAGAAGCAAAAGCCAATAAAAAGAATACTGCTAGCGCCATAATTTTTCCTGAAAAACGAGACTTCGCTATTTTTAAGCGCTCTTTCGCAGAAGAATAAAATCCTCTATTCCAAAAGACATTACCTATAGTAGCCAAAATACACGTAAACAAGATCCAGTATAAGTTTAACCAAAATTCTCCCGCCATGTAATGACCAAAACCATTTAAATCACTTAAAAAACTCCCAGGTGTATTACCAAAAATTACTAACGGATTAGACGTTTTAAAAGCTAAACCAAATAATATAGGTAGGCCAACATAAATAACAATCACTAAAAAGTGACCTAAAAATTTATTATTCACTAAAACATGAATAAAGAAAGCCAACAATACCGTCATTAAATACGTTGGGAATATTTTCGTGAAATTATAGGTCAAATACATTCCTAGCTCATAATTAAAATAGCCATTGAAGGTTTGGTATAACATACCTACTACTACATTTAAAAGTGTAAGTACGACAGCTACCCCAAATAAAGCAACAATTTTAGAAACATATAAGGTTAAGTTACTTACCGGTAAAGCATCATAAAACTCAAAGGTTTTGTTTTTACGAGTCCTATGAACGGCTTCGCCTGCATAAAGCACCAAAATTATTACAGAAAACAAAGATATTCCACTAGATATCTGCAAAACCATGTAGCGCGTTAATGGCAATGATGGTGTGCCATAGGTTTGATTAGATTGATAGGTTATAAACCCTGCAACGATAACCCCAATTACTATTAAAATAACAAAAACTGTCTCTTTAACAATAGAAATAAATTCTATTTTACTCAAAGATAAAAGGTTTTCCCAACGCGATTTTTTAGTAAATACCTGCGTAATATTCCCTGCGACAATTGATGGAACATATTCCTCTTTACTTTCAACAGACTTCTTCTTTTTAGAAGCATTTAAAAAACCCTTATATGAAAAACTAAATAAGGTAATAAAAAAGATTATCAAGGAAATACCCAACCAAAGCAGTCTGTTTATAGCCAGTTTGCCCGTTAATGATAATTGCGTTGTATTTAGCTCATCAATAGACCAATATTTAGTTAAGTACCCATGTGCTGTTTCTCCAAAAGGATCAACATATATGCTAAGCCATTCTGTATCTAAACTAGCCAATAATTGAGAAGAAGCAATGGTTAAAATAAGCAATACGATACCGCCTAAATATAAAATAGACATGCGCTTAAAAAAGGTCATCAAGGAAAAGAATAAACTTCCGATGAAAAATGCGTTAAACATCATAAAATATAAGAAAGGCCAAAAGTAAGAAGCAAAATTAAAACCTGTATAGGTTCCATAATCTGGCCGATCTAGCAAAGAACCAATAACAAAACCAGTTATTGCACCAAACATTGCGGCAATATTCATAAAGGTTACAATAGTAAAACTACCAAAGAAACGCCCTAGTATATAACTCTTCTCGGTAATAGGAAATGTAAAATAGGTTTGTGCAGTTTTATGATCTTCATCTCTGAATACAGCAACTCCCATTATAGCCGCATAAAAGAATAAACCTAACACACTCATACCCCCTAAAACTCCTATAATTGCATTGGGACTATTGGTAAATTGTGCTGTTGATGAATCTGCAAATACCGCCATTAGTAACGGAATAATAAACATCAAGAAAATATAAATGTAAGTCGCCGGCCTTCTTAACCGATACTTGAGTTCAAATACGAATATCTCTTTCATAACTATACGGTTTGAGGTTGATTAATACTGTAGAAATAAAAATCTTCTAAGTCATTATTCACGGGTTCAAAACCACCCACCAGAGGTGCATCACTAAAAACATTAATATTCATATTCCCACTACGCAAATAAGTAGATAATACAGCATATTCTGATTGGTATTTTTCGACCTCACTTTTATCGATACTCTTTCTAAACACTTTTCCATTTAATGAATTAGATAACTCTTGCGGATGTCCTTGCACTACCACAGAACCTTCGTTAAACACTGCCATGTTTGTACAAAGGTTAACCACATCATCTACAATGTGAGTTGAAAGAATCACTACCGCATCTTCTCCTAATTCACTCAGTAAATTATGAAAGCGGTTCCGTTCTAGCGGATCCAAACCTGCTGTAGGTTCATCTACAATTATAAGCTTCGGATTCCCTATTAAGGCCTGAGCAATACCAAAACGTTGGCGCATACCACCAGAATAATCTCCCAAATTTCGTTTTCTAAATTTATAGAGGTTTACTTTATTTAATAAATCTGCCACATATGCTTTACGATCACTCGTCGTATGAATTCCTTTAATTTTAGCAATATGATTCAGCATCATTTCTGCAGATACTTTAGGATATACCCCAAAATCTTGAGGTAGATACCCGAGTACTTTGCGTAATTCTTCTGGATGACTAAAAACATCTATTCCATCAAATTCTATAGTCCCACTATCTGCAACTTGTAAGGTAGAAATAGTACGTATTAAAGTAGATTTACCCGCACCATTTGGTCCTAGTAAACCAAACATACCCTTACTAATTTCAAGGTTTACATTATTTAACGCTTTTGTTCCGTTCGGATAGGTTTTATTCAAATTTTTGATGGAAAGCATAGTCTTCTGGTTTTTCTTATTAACTGTGATTGTATCGTTAGTAGCCTCAATGTACTAATTGTTACAGTAAATATGCTTTTTTTAAAACTTGATATCGTAAGATTTATACTATTGGTTACTTTATCTTTGTATTTGTATCTAAAATTATCATACAATGTACCCATTAATACGAAATAGAAGACTTAGAACATCAGAGGCAATACGAAGCTTAGTACGCGAAACTATATTAACGCCGAGTGACTTTCTGGTACCGCTTTTTGTGGTAGAAGGTAAAGGTGTAAAAGAAGAAATAGCTTCTATGCCAAATTACTTTCGGCTAAGTTTAGATACTTTAGAAAAAGAAGTAAAGGAACTATGGAGCATGGGTCTATGTTCTGTTTTACTTTTTGTAAAAGTTCCTGATAAATTGAAAGACAATAAAGGAACCGAAGCATTAAATGCTGCGGGATTAATGCAGCGCGCTATTAAAACCGTAAAAAATGCGTGCCCAGATATGTTAGTGATGACAGATGTGGCTTTAGATCCGTATTCTTCTTTTGGCCATGATGGAATTGTTGCTAATGGACAAATACTAAATGATGAATCTGCCGAGCTTTTGGCAGAGATGAGTATTTCACATGCACAAGCAGGAGCAGATTTTGTAGCCCCTAGTGATATGATGGACGGAAGAATACTTACTATTCGTGAAGCCTTAGAGGATGAAGGTTTTATCAATACCGGTATTATGAGTTACAGCGCCAAATATGCTAGTGCCTTTTACGGCCCTTTTAGAGATGCTTTAGATTCTGCTCCTGTAGATCAGGAAAATGTTCCCAAAAATAAAAGCACTTATCAGATGGATTATGCCAACCGTTTTGAAGCCATACGAGAAACACAAATGGACATTGAAGAAGGAGCAGATATTGTCATGGTAAAGCCAGGATTGTGTTATTTAGATATTGTTCGTGAAATAAAAAATGAAGTAGATGTTCCTGTTGCAGTATACCAAGTAAGCGGCGAGTATGCCATGCTAAAAGCTGCTGCAGAGAAAGGTTGGCTAGACCATGACGCCGTAATGATTGAGCAATTAATGGCCATCAAAAGAGCTGGAGCAAATATTATAGCAAGCTACTTTGCAAAGGATGCCGTAAAATTAATGTAAGCCGTAAGGGCCGTTTCTTATAGTGATAGCTTTAATTTTATCTTTTTTAAAGCAACATCGAGTTTTTAAATAAATAGTATCTTAGTCATTCAAATATAGTTTTATGGGTCTTCTGGTTTTTTACGCAGTAATATCAATCTTCTTTTCGTTCTTGTGTTCTATTTTAGAGGCGGTATTGCTAAGCATTACCCCTACATTTATCAATGTCGCAAAAAAAGATGGTAAATCATATGCTGTAACTTTTGAAGAATTAAAAAAAGATGTAGATAAACCACTAATTGCAATTCTTACTATAAATACCATTGCTCATACCGTAGGGGCAATTTTAGTTGGGGTACAAGCAAAAGTTGCCTATACAGAATTATATGGCACAACGCAACGCTCTTTTTTCGGCATTACGTTTACCGAAGATCTTATGGTGGGTATTGTTTCTACGGTGATGACCATCCTTATTTTAATTGCTTCGGAAATTATCCCAAAAACAATAGGTGCAACCTATTGGAGACAACTGGCAAATTTTACCGCTAAAACATTAAAAATAATGGTTTTAGGGTTAAAGTGGACAGGGTTACTTTGGGTGCTTCAATTATTTACCAAACTGGTTGGCGGAAAAGGGCACCACGGCAGTGTATTGAGTAGAGAAGATTTTACAGCAATGACAGATATTGCCCATGAAGAGGGTGTTTTTCTAAAGTCAGAATCTACCATAATTAAAAATTTACTTCGTTTTGATGAAGTTTTGGTTAAAGATGTGATGACCCCTAGAGCAGTTATGAAAATTGCTTCTGATAAAAAAACTATCCGTGCTTTTTTTGAAGAAAATCCTAAGTTGAGATTTTCACGTATTCCGGTATATACAGACAAAGTAGATAATATTACAGGCTTTGTACTGAAAGATGTTATCCTAGAGGAAATTATTAATAAGAATGATGACATTCCGTTATCTGAAATTCGAAGAGATATTTTAACGACAAAAAGAAACACACCTATACCAGAGCTTTTTGAGACGTTTATTGCCAAAAGAGAACACATTGCTTTAGTGGTAGATGAATATGGTTCTGTGAGCGGCTTGGTGAGTCTAGAAGACGTTATTGAAACACTCTTAGGACTTGAAATCATGGATGAAAGTGATAATGTAGCAGATCTACAATCACTGGCCCGTAAAAATTGGGAAAACAGAGCACAACAAGCAGGGGTATTAGATCCTGAAAAAGATAAATAGATGGAAACTGCCTACATTAAAACTCCCTTAGGAATTGCAAAATTAGTAGGCAACGAAGAAGGAATTTCTGAATTTATAGTCCTCAATTCTGAAGAGATAGTTACGGATGTAATCCCTGAGGTGTTGGAAGATGCCGTCTATCAAATTAATGAATATTTTGAAGGAAAACGCGAAGCTTTTAGTTTAGATTTAAATCCAGAAGGAACAGATTTTCAAAAACGTGTTTGGAAAGCTTTAGAAGAAATACCTTTTGGAAAAACTACATCTTACCTTGGGCTTTCAAAAACATTAGGAGATACAAAAGCAATTAGAGCAGTTGCTAATGCAAATGGTAAAAATCCACTTTGGATTATCGTCCCTTGTCATAGGGTTATTGGCAGTAACGGATCTCTTACAGGTTATGCCGGAGGATTATACCGTAAACAATGGCTTTTAGAACATGAAAGTCCATTTAAACAGACCTCTTTGTTTTAATTTTTACATACTACCTAGTCTGCAACGAAGCTTATCTTACAATCCAACAATAGAAAAGCTGTATTTTATCGATACACCCTAGTAAAACGGCGATAACAGCACAACTAAACAACAACTATACAAAACATAAAACCGACTAGCTAGTCGGTTTTATATATTCCTGGTATTGTTTTAGAATACGGTTAATTATTACACGTTATTGCACTTTGTACAGCAGTATCTGCAGTGGCATCAGCCAAAGAAATGGATTCATTAAACAAAACAAATTCATCTATTGCATGTCCAGAAGAACGTGCAGAAATTTCCATTGTATAGGTTCCCGCCTGATCAAAAGTCACAAATATATCATGAGAATTATTATCAAATGTACTTGCTTGCCATTTGAAGTTTAAATCACTACCACTTCTATAAATTTTAAACCAACCGTCTTTAGAGGCACCTTCTGGATTAGGTGTTTTTCCAGAATCTGCTGGATAAACGATACTTTCTCCTTTTTGAGCAAAAAAATTACTTACATCATTAAAACGCAACCAAGTGTCATTGTGATCAGAACCACTAGTCCCTGTTTTCACCGATGACCTCCAAACAAATCTATAGGTTCCTGCTTCATTTATTGCAATAGCATATGTGGCTAAACCATTTCCTGGCTGACTTAAAGATTGATCGCCTTCCCAGACCATATACCCTTTCCCTGAAGCTGCATTATCATCCTCTTTTAATTTCCAATTGCTATCAAAAACAGCATTTTCAAATTCAATTTTTACCAAGCCATCTTTTTCTTTAAAAACATAATTAGCAACATCTGTACAAGTCGCTGCACTATCCCCTGGATCTTCGGGAGAAATAATATCAATTGCTTCTTCGTTATCAGAGCTATCATTCGTACACGAAAAGAGTCCTAAGCTTAAAAATATAAATGCTACATTTTTGAATTTCATTATCATTAGATTTAGGTGTTTTCTTGATAACTCCATTCTTTACTAAATATTGAATCCTATATGCTATTTTCGACAAATTACCTTATATCGGTAATGCTATTTGAAATAACATTAGTTCGTAAATAATAGAATTCCCAATATTCAGGGTAGCGTCATCGTAGTAAGATTCATAATTTTGACCTATATTTAACAGCACTTACATTATGAAAATACCCTCTATATCCGAAATAAGCGCTAAGGCACAAAATGCTATTATTCGCTTCCCACTTACACTGCTTTGGGCAGTTGGTGGGTCTACTTTTTTCATAAAAATCATGGAAGATAGTAGCTACAATTACTTCAAAGAGCATAATGACGAGCTCTTAACCCTAATTGTAGGTCTTAGTTGGTTAATAGGGATACAGTTCTTTATTGAACAGTGTAAAAACCCTAAGAAATGGCAATGGCTTAAACTAATTGTTTTAGGCTTATTGGGGCTGTTTTACTGGTATATGCCTGCTGTTCAGTATTACGGTGACTCTCCTATTTATATCTTTAGATTTTTTCTTTATTTAATTGCTGGGCATCTATTTGTACTTTTTGCCCCTTTTATTTTAAAATGGGAGAAAAATGCCTATTGGAATTACCTTAAAAACACAAGCATAGCTATCCTAAGAAGCTTGTTCTACTCTGGTATTCTATACTTAGGGCTAATCTTAGCTTTAGCGGCAATTGATGCTTTGTTTGAAATTCACATTCAAAGTAGAAGGTATGGACAATTGTTTATTTTCTGCTTAGGAACTGTAAACACATGGATTTACGTATCAGATTTCCCAAAAGATATTTTCAAGGAGACGACCATCTATTTTGAAAAAACCCTAGAAGTTCTGGTTAAATTTATTCTCATTCCTTTAGTCATTCTTTATATACTAATTCTTTATGCCTATAGCGGAAAAATAATCATAGAATGGGAACTTCCTAAGGGCTGGGTATCTTATTTAGTAATTGCTTTATCTCTTTTAGGTTATATCATACAAATTATTATTAACCCCGTACAGAAAGAACTAAAGTCATGGACAATTAATAAATTCTACCCTTGGTTTTACATCCTTCTTATTCCATTAAATATTTTACTGTTTATTGCTATTTTACGCAGGGTTAGTGATTATGGTGTTACGGAAAACAGGTATTTTGTGCTTGCTATTGCGTTATGGAATTTGGGAATTATACTTTACCTATTATTTAGCTCTAAGAAAGCTTTAAAGGTAATTCCTATCTCTTTATTTATCATTGCGATACTATCTTCTGTGGGCGTATGGAGTGCCTTTAATATCTCCAAAACAAGTCAAGTAAAACAGTTTGACACCTTATTTACTACTATTAAAAGCAATGATAATATAGCTACTAGTGATGAGTTAGATCGTTTGCAAGAGATAATGGATTACTTAGAAGATCGCAAGGAAGTTTCTAGCCTTAATAGCAGTACACAACTAGATTTAGAAAATTTTAGGGATTCTGTAACCGACAATACCTATGAGACTGGCTGGTTAAATACTACAAAAATATGGGACAGTATTGCGTTTATAGTAGATACTACATCCATACCAGAAGATGAGTATGACTCCTATTACAGTTTATATTCTTCTAACACAAGAAATACCTATACGAGTATAAACGGTTTTGATTCTTTTACGTACATAAATTTTTACATGAATTCTGAAGAACGCATCGAAATGGATTCCCATTATTTAGCACGCTATCCAAGCAATCAAAGTTTAAGAATTTATAGTACAAAGAACGATACGCTTGCTTTAGAAATACCCTTGACTGAAAAACTAATAGAACTATCTAAATATGGAAACAATTTAGATAGAGCTCCTACAACAGAATTAACGCTAGAAATTACCTCAACGACTCTAACCTGTAAATTAATTTTTTCTGAGTTGAGTTTCAGAAAAACGAAAGAGGGTATTGAATTGCAAAATATGAGTGCCTTTTTACTTTTAAAGCAAAACTAACATGCTCCAGAAACTAAACTTAGAACATATCCTTTTTTTAGACATTGAAACAGTTCCTGAAAAAGAAAATTTTCAGGAACTAGATGAGGAAAAAAAAGACTTATGGAATCATAAATCGCAATACCAACGAAAAGATGAATTTACGGCTGAGGAGTTTTATGATCGGGCAGGTATTTGGGCGGAGTTCGGAAAAATTATTTGTATTTCTGTTGGATATTTTAAGTTTAGCGGCGAAAGCAGAACGTTTAGAGTTACCACGTTTCATGGAGAAGAAGCGCAACTTTTGAATGAATTTAAAGCTTTATTGGATAGTCACTTTAGCCAGCCAAAATATTTACTTTGTGGCCATAATGCTAAAGAATTTGATTTTCCGTATATCGCTAGAAGAATGCTTATTAATACCATAGACTTACCTAATAAACTAAATTTATTCGGTAGAAAACCTTGGGAAATAGAACATTTAGACACCATGGAATTATGGAAATTTGGTGATTATAAACATTATTCTTCGTTAAAACTTATGGCTAATGTATTGGGAATACCTTCTCCTAAAGGTGATATTGATGGGAGTATGGTAAGAAACGTGTATTACGAGGATAAAGATCTAGACCGTATTGTGACCTATTGCGAGTTAGATGTAGTCACTACGGCACAAGTATTTCTACGATTAAGAAATGACGCACTATTAACGGCAGAAGAGATTAAAAAAATTTAAAAAGAAAGGGAAGCATCTTACTAAAAAACTTCCCTTTTAACTCCATATCCAAATCTAATTCTAATTCTTTATAAACTTCATTGATTGTTGTTCGCCATCCTCAAAAATTGTTAGTGAATAAAAGCCAGAAGACAAATCATCTACCTGAATATCATTATATTTCGCCTTCCCTTTTTTAAGCAAGGTTCCCGTACTAGATACAATGCTATAATAGGCATTATCACTTAATGGACCGTCAATGGTAATTTGGTCTGTTGTAGGGTTAGGATGTACTGAAAACTTTAATTTGTCTGATATAACTACAACCTCTTGTGCTTCTGCCTTAAAAGGATCATCCGTAAGGACGCCATCAAAAGTAAATTTAAAAGCTTCTGTATATTCCGAGAAAATATTTGTAGTACAGTTTGTTCTTAATTTTACGATATACGTACCGCCATTAACCAAATTCTCAAGAGAAACATCATTCGTTTCTGAAAATTTAGTATTCCACTCTACATCATTTTCTTTTTTATACTGAACTTCAAAAAAAGAATCTGCTATAGCTTCCCAACTGATGTCTATGGCATCTGAATAAGTAGAACTCATCGTAAATTCTGAAGGAGAAATTGCATTACATTTAGAAGTAGATGCACCGGAAACGATTAATGAAAACACCTGATTTTCATTCGTTAATTTACCTTTATGCGAAATAGTAATTGTATAGGTACCTGTAGCATTATCTAGTTGAATTTTTTCAAAAGGATCTACAAGATTATCTCCTTTTACAGCTGCAGCATTAGCATTTCTTGGATCTAACTTCCAAGGCAATGAAACCACATTGTTTTTTGTAACTCTAATATCTAAATCATTAACCAATGCCGGAGTCATACTATTTAATTCTCCTTTATTTACAAAATCTCCAACAGGATCTGTCCAAGAGACAGAAGCCAAAAATTCTTCGCCTACTCTAGCATCAACAGTAATACTATAGGTTTCCCCTTGAGCTAAACTTTCTTCGATGATTAAAGAAGAGTATTCATTATTTACAATTAATTCCGCTGCTTTTTTAGTATTCATGACACCCCAGCCCATTTTATAATCTGGTCCTGGTGCAGCCACATCATCAGCACTATGTAATACTAAACCTTTTAAGGTAGATGCTTTCATGAAGTCTCCATTGAGTCTATCATAATATTCTTGTAGCAATAGCATTGCACTTGTAATTCCTGGAGCAGCCATTGAAGTACCAGAATAGGTATCATAATTTTTCTCTCCACTAGATTGTGTAGATAAGATATTTGCACCACAACCTGCAATGTCTGGCTTTATACGGCCATCATCTGTTGGTCCATGACTACTATAACTAGCTACAGCAGCATTTACTAAGTTTCCATTATTATCAATCTCTGATTCTACAGCGGCAACGTTTATTCCGTTTTTAGTAGTAGAAAAGCCTAGCAACAAATCAAACCCATCTGTAGTCTTACCGTAAATAGGTGCATCGTTAAATTTTAATTTTTGAGAATTTCCTGCTGCAGTTACCATTAAATAGTAAGGAGCGTTATACATAATTCTATCCCAATCTTTAGCTACTTGAATGTACGCACCAAAATACCAATCAGGCACAAAATCAGGCCTAATGCCATAAGAATGATTAGACAATAACAATCCGTTTGCAGCCGCTGTAATCACTTCTACTTTATCTGCTTTCCAATCGCTAGAAATGGCAGTAGCATTATAAGCAACCCCTTTAGCCTGAGATTTAATTCCTTTGGCAATCATACTACCCAATACCATAGTAGCATGAGCATTTATTTCTGAGGTATTGTCTCCCTCGATTGCTCTAGAGCTGTATTCTTGGTGGGTAAGTAACGCTATTCCCGCATCCCAAACACCAACTTTCATTCCTTGTCCACTGATGCCTAAATCTAGCGCACCGCCTGTATACAAGGTATTTGCTCTGGACACCATACTTGAATTATCACTGAATGTGCTATAATATAAGGGGGTACCATCTGCTCCTATATCAACAAGCTCTATTTGGTTGCCATCATTTAAGGTTTCAGAAATTTTTAGGCCATTGTTTTTAGCAAAAGCTCTAAGGGTGATATCTTTTTTTGTGAAATCTCTAGAAAATTCATCCTGTACTTTGGCTAAAGCACTTTTATTGTATTTAGATTGAATATGTTGAATTTTGGATTTTGACTGTGCCTGAATAGCTGATAAGCTCAACATTGTTATGGCCATTAAAACACACGAATAAACCCGGTTTGGGGAAAGTCTACTGTAGTCCATGATAGTTTGTTTAGTAAGATTTGGATTACAAACATACACCAAACCCACTAAACTACCGACAAGTAACACCTTATATTCGACGAAATACGTTTATCATTTTTTAACACTTAAGTGTCTTATTTGTTAAATTTTAGGTGTATGTACACTGGAAAATGATCACTATACCCTCCCATATACCGTCTCCCAACGTAGGTTCTAAAAGGGCTCCCTTTAAATTTTCCTTTAAACTCCGTTAGGAAATGATCATCAAAGATATTGGAAGAATTGAAACTATGTGTCTTTTTTTCGAAGTTCAAAAAACTGTGAGAAATAAGAATTTGATCAAATAAAGACCATTTAAACTTATAGTTGGCACTTCCTCTTTTAGGTGTTAAAAGTTTTTCCATAGGATTAAAAAGATTTTTTTCACCTACGAGTTTTTTAACGCTAGCTGTTTGGGGTCCATCATTAAAATCTCCCATAACAATATAATTAGGTTCGCTATACTTCTCCTCAAGAACCTTCATAAAGTTAATAATTGTAGCTGCAGCCTTTATTCTTTTATACTCTGTTTCATCGCCACCGTCTCTTCGAGACGGCCAATGGTTCACAAAAATATGTACTTCTTCTTCATTCAATTTTCCATGAACATATAAAATGTCTCGAGTCATATCTTGTTGACCATCTAAATTAAAAACTTTTAGAGGTATCGCTTCAGAATGTATAACTTGAAAAAAACGTTTATCAAAAATTAAGGCATTATCTATTCCTCGTTCATCAGGAGAATCATAATGAATAAAATCATACGCATTGGATGCTAATACAGGTTCTGCCAATAAATCTTTTAATACCTTTTTATTTTCCACTTCAACCACACCAATTAATACTGGAGCTTTGCCTATAGCATCAAAACCAATTTTAGATATAGTAGATGCTAATTTAAAAAGTTTTGAATGATAGCGCTCGGGAGTCCATTTCAATTTTCCGTTAGGCGTGTAATCTGTATCTAATTTATCAGGATTGTCCTCTGTATCAAAAAGATTTTCTAAATTGTAGAATGCAACAGTATGCATACTATCTTGTACTTTTTTCTTAAAAAATTTTGAAAAGAACATAAAATAAAGAATGAAGTTTTGTTGCCTAATTTTATATAACCTTAATTAATGAATACGGCTAAATACAAAAGGTACAAGGCTATTATTAAATTAATAGCCTCTTTTTCAAAAATACAAAATAGCTACACTAGTATTCCGTAAATTTGTACTTTAATTTGACATATGTTAGAACAAAAAGAAATAGATTATGAAAGAACGATACTTATTGGTGTTATCAATAAGGATCAAAACGAAGTCAAGGTAAAAGAATTTCTAGACGAGCTAGAATTTCTTACCTATACTGCGGGAGGCGAAGTTTATAAACGATTTGTTCAAAAAGTAGACTTACCAAACCCTAAAACATACATAGGTAGTGGTAAAATGATGGATGTAGAAGCTTATGTTGAAGAGCACGAAATTGGTTGTGTTATTTTTGATGATGAACTTTCTCCTGCACAGCAACGAAATATTGAAAAGCAATTAAAGTGTAAAATTCTAGATCGTACACACCTAATTTTAGATATTTTCTCGCAAAGGGCCCAAACAAGCTATGCTCGAACACAAGTTGAGCTAGCACAATATGAATACTTACTACCTCGCTTAAAAGGTCTATGGACCCACTTAGAGCGTCAAAAAGGGGGAATTGGTATGCGTGGACCTGGAGAAACAGAAATTGAAACAGATAGACGTATTGTACGTGACCGGATTACTTTATTAAAGAAGAAGCTCCTTAAGATAGACCGACAGATGGAAACTCAAAGAGGAAATCGCGGTGCATTAGTTCGTGTAGCTTTAGTAGGATATACCAATGTTGGGAAGTCTACTTTAATGAATGTGGTTAGTAAAAGTGATGTTTTTGCAGAGAATAAATTATTTGCAACGCTAGATACTACCGTACGGAAAGTAGTTGTTGGCAACTTACCTTTTTTATTAAGTGATACTGTTGGTTTTATACGTAAGCTTCCTACGCAATTAGTCGAAAGTTTTAAAAGTACGCTAGATGAAGTTAGGGAGGCAGATTTATTACTTCATGTAGTAGACATCTCTCACCCCCAATTTGAAGAGCATATAGCTTCTGTAAACAAAATTTTAGGAGAAATAGGAAGTGGCGATAAGAAGACCATTATGGTTTTTAATAAAATTGACCAGTTTACCCATGAAACGATAGATGATGATGACCTTATTACGGAACGAACAGAGGAACATTTTACCTTAGACGAATGGCGACAAACTTGGATGCGAAAAGTTGGAGATAGAGCTTTATTTATTTCTGCTATTAATAAAGAAAATCTAGACGAATTTAGAAAAAGAATCTATGACGAAGTACGAGATATTCATGTAACTCGTTTTCCGTATAATAATTTTCTTTATCCAGAGCATTTAGACGAGTATTAGGTTATTTTTCTTACCTCCTATAATCATAAAATAGGCATTTAATCGAAGAAATGATACCGTTGACATTTTCGCAACAAAAAAGCAGGGGTTCACAACATAAAAGTGTCACTTACGGTATTTGCTACTATCTTTGAGGTGTAGTTAACCTATCGTGTTTACCCCAAGTTACACTTTATGTATTAACCGAAAAGCATTGAGATTCCCAAATCATGTGCTTGACCTACGAAAGCTTACAAAAAATTATTAGTCCCCCAAGACTAGCCAAAAAATTTGCCTGTCATGTTTAAGAAATTAAACTCGCAGGCTTTTTTTGTATTCAATAGTTAGCACGTAAGCAACTTTAATTTGTAGGAAAAAATAAGGAATAAAAACCTCTTATCGATAAAATTGAACCGTTTATATGTCTTACAACAAAATAGGACAGCTTCACAACAAAACTTCTTCAAAAACCCATCTTCCTCAGTACCTTTACATCGTATTTAATAGCGGAGTTTTTCCCCAAATTAATGAAGCTATTAAATTAAAAACCCGTGTAACGGTTCCCCAATCGAAGCACATGATTAACAATAAGTATAAGTTCCAAATTACCAAAAACCTACTTAACAAAGCAAAAAAAACGCCCTTCTTTCGAAGGGCGTTTTTTGTTAGAATAGATTTTAAACTTTCTTAGAAAGAATAGTTTAAACCTGCCATCCAATATGTTTGTAATTTATTGTCAACAGTATCAAAAGTTGTCGTTGTTTCTTCTAAAGTATTAATAGCATAATTTAATGCTTCTTGCTTATTGCTTCTTAAACCAAAGTCAAATCCTACTCCAATACCTTTCCATAAAGTATATCCAAAAGAGTTTGTCCAAGTTAAGTTAGAGTAATCAGCGCTCTTATAACTTTGAAACATAGATAAATTTGTTTTAAAGTTTATTGCTCCAATTTTTCTAGTATAATCTGCAACAATTTTAGCCCCTAAAGAAGATTCAAAAATGGAATCATCGCCTTTACTAAATACAAAATTATAGTTTAAAGGATGAATTACAACTATTAAATCCTGAATTGGAGTCCACGTAGCACCAATACCCAAGTCTAGGTATCCTGGATCGTTAAAGTTGTTTAAAACCGTAGTTCTATAATCTGCCAACCCAGAAGCTGCTAAAGTTTTTGTTATGTTACGACCGTATAATGAAGTTAATTGAAATACATCTGATGTTGCTTGGAAGCTATCATCATCTGTAGGATCATTTTTATCATCTAATTTTACCCAAGCAAAATTTACATTTGCAGAGTTTCTCCAGAAGAATTTTTCTTCTTTAAGGTTTGCAAAAGCATTAACCGTAAAACCAATGTTTCCTGAACTATTGTCTGGCGTACCTTGTGCGTACCAGTTGCTAAAGCTAGAAATACTACCACCGATAGTACCAAAAGCACCAATTTTCCAACCTGGCATACCATCAATTTGAGCTTGAAGGGCATCTACTCTACCTTGAAGAGCGGCAATAGAATCCTTTTTAGGACCTTGTTCTGCTTTAAGCTCTTCAACAGTTTGCGAGAAACCTGCTGTGATTGCAAAACTTGCAATCATTGTGAATACTAATTTTTTCATAATTTAATGTTTAGCGTTTAAAATTTTGAAGCGCAAATTTACAAATTGCAGCTATAACCTAAACAAGAAAAGCCTATTTTCTTTTAAATAAAGGCACTGAAGAGCATGCCTCACCATACATAATACTCTTCGCAACAGTCTGTATTTTAGCTGTAGCTTGTAGGTATGCATTAGCTGGAACAGGTTTTTTACTACATCCTTTAATAATTACAGGATGATCTTTTAAAGAAGATACATCAATGTTTTCTATAATAGTTTGATAGAGTGAGGTCTCTAAATCTTCTAAACTTCCCACAACAACCTTTTTAGCAAAGGGCTGAAGCCTAGTTGTAAGAAGCATATAAGCCCACCCAGGAATAATGGCATCCGTAGAACAAGTTAACGCTACAAATTTGTCCTGATATTGGTTCCAATCGTGTGATGCTACTACTTCTCTAAAATCTTTTTCACGAAGAATAAAACCTTCATAAAGCCAGTCTTTAATATCTAAAACTACGCGCTCTCCCTTTGGATAATAATCTTCCAAATCAAAAGTGATTAATTTGCTCTGAGAGACTTTATTTAATATTTCATCCATAAAATTGAGTTTAATAGCTTAAAGAAATGATAAAGAAAATGTTTAAATAGTCCCTATTAAAGCATTCCTAATTCTAACTTAGCTTCTTCACTCATTAATTCTTGGGTCCAAGGCGGGTCAAAAGTAATTTCTACCTCTGCATCTTTAACAGCATCAAGAGATTTTACTTTTTCTTCAACTTCAGCAGGTAATGATTCTGCTACTGGACAGTTAGGAGATGTTAAGGTCATTAGAATCTTAACTTCATTGTCTTCATTTACAAAAACGTCATAGATTAATCCTAATTCATAAATGTCTACTGGTATTTCAGGATCATAGATTGTTTTTAAAACACCTACTATTTTTTCTCCTAATTCTGCTGTATCTATTGTTGCTTCTTCGCTCATCTTTTAAATTTTAAGGTATTCTAATTAACCTACCTGAGTTTGATACGCTATTGCGTATAATTTTATTTGTTTTATCATACTAACCAAACCATTAGCTCTTGTAGGTGATAAATGTTCTTTTAAACCTATTTCATCAATAAACGCAGTATCTGCGTCTATAATATCTTTAGGTTTTTGGTTGCTAAATGCTCGGATTAAAATAGCAATAATTCCTTTTGTTATAATGGCATCACTATCTGCCGTAAATACCAATTTATTATCTTTTAAATCTGCGTGAACCCAAACTTTACTTTGGCATCCTTTTATGATATTATCATCGGTTTTATATTGCGCTTCAATCAAAGGTAATGACTTACCTAAGTCTATCATATACTCATATCGCTGCATCCAATCATCAAACATTGAAAACTCATCTACGATATCGTTTTGTATTTCTTTAATGTTCATTTTTTACTATTTCAAGTTCTAAAACCACTAAAAAAATGGCTTCTAGTATTGTACAAAAATACAATAAGTATTGATTTGATTTATTTGAATAAGGAAATGATTACCACACCTTAAAATCGCACTTTATTCTAACATAGATTTTGCTTTTTTCACGGCTTCCACCAACACATCAACTTCGTGTAGTGTATTGTAAAAACTAAAACTAGCTCTTACCGTACCCGGAATCTTAAAGAAATCCATAATTGGTTGTGCACAATGATGCCCTGTACGAACTGCAACCCCTAATTTATCTAATATTGAACCTATATCATAAGGGTGTATTGCTCCTACATTGAAAGAGATGACTGCTGTTTTTTCTTTAGCAGTACCATAGATTTTTAATCCGTCAATCGCCAACAATTTTTCAGTAGCATATTCTAAAAGCTCATGCTCGTAAGCTGCTATTTCATCAAAACCTATGGCATTCATATAATCTAATCCTGCAGCCATTGCAATACCGCCACAAATATTAGGAGTTCCTGCTTCAAATTTATGCGGTAAATCTGCATAGGTGGTCTTTTCAAAAGTAACCTCTGCAATCATTTCTCCACCACCTTGGTAGGGAGGCAATTTATTTAGCCATTCTTCTTTTCCGTATAAAATTCCCGCTCCAGTTGGCCCACAAATTTTGTGTGCAGATACCGTATAAAAATCAGCACCTAATTCCTGTACATCTGCTTTAATATGTGGTGCAGCCTGTGCACCATCAATTAATACAGCGGCTCCAACATTATGCGCAGCATCAATAATTTCTTTTATAGGGTTTATGGTCCCTAATGCATTAGATACATGATTACAAAATACAAGTTTTGTTTTATCAGAAAGTATAGAATGATAATCCTCTAATATTAATTCTCCCTCTAAATTCATAGGGATAACCTTTAGAATTGCACCTGTTCGCTCACAAAGCATTTGCCAAGGCACTATGTTTGAATGGTGCTCCATTGCCGAAACAATAATCTCATCTCCTTTTTTTAATAAGGTAGAAAATCCGTTGGCTACAATATTAATACTGTGCGTTGTTCCCGAAGTAAAAATAACCTCGTACGCCTTCGCTGCATTAAAGTGTGTTTGAATTTTTATTCTTGCTTGCTCATATTTATCCGTCGCTTCCTGAGATAAAGCATGTACGCCACGGTGAATATTTGCATTATAGTTGCTGTAATAGTCTACAATAACATCAATAACTTGTTGCGGTGTTTGTGATGTTGCTGCATTATCAAGATAAACCAAGGGTTTTCCATTAACTTCCCTCTTTAATATTGGAAAATCTTTTCGAATTTTAGTAACGTCTATCATAGCTCAAATAATTGAATACAAAGATACCGACTAAAGCTTAGAATCCATTGAAAATTAAATGGTTTATAAGACTGTTTCTCACAAAAAAAGGACCGCTAATTTAACATCATCTGTTAAAATTACACCCCAATTAGCATTAAAAAACAAAGCCTATAGAATCTTCTAAGGTGAAAAAAAAAAGCGCATGAGACGTCTAATTTTCATATAACTACTCAACTAATACTCCTCAAACAAAAAGCCTCGCATTTTGAGAACAAAATACGAGGCTTATACTAGTTATTTTTAAAATATCAACTACAAATCAAACCCAAGATTAACCCCTAATTTATTTGCAATCAGTTTATTAATTCTAATTTTTAATTCTGGAATACGAACGCTTTCTAAAACATTATTCGCAAAAGCATACATTAATAAGGCACTAGCTTCCTTTTTAGGAATACCACGAGACTGTAAATAGAATAAAGCATCTTCATCTAGCTGGCCAATAGTACAACCGTGAGAACACTTAACATCATCTGCAAAAATCTCTAATTGAGGTTTTGTATTGATGGACGCCTTATCACTAATTAAAATATTATTATTCTGCTGAAAAGCATTGGTTTTTTGCGCTAATTTTTCTACAATAATTTTCCCATTAAAAACACCAGTAGAGCTATCATTATAAATACCCTTATAATCTTGGTGACTTTCACAATTAGGTTCTATATGATGTACTAACGTATGATGATCCACATGTTGTTTATCACCCAAAATAGTAACTCCTTTCATGGTAGAATCTATATACTCACCATTCTGATAGAAATTAAGATTGTTTCTTGTTAACTTTCCTCCAAAGCTAAACGTGTGTACTTTTACATCACTTTTATCTTTCTGATCAATATAGGTATTATCTATTAATGATGCATTAGCGTCATCATTCTGAACTTTATAATAGTCTACAATAGCACTTTTAGCTGCAAAAATTTCAGTAACGCAATTGGTCAACACTTCATTTGAGGTTAAACTTTGATGACGTTCTATAATTTGAACCTCAGCATGCTCTTCTACAATAATTAAGTTACGCGGTTGTAACATTAAAGAAGCTTCATTACCTGTTGCGAAATGTAATATTTCGATAGGCTTTTTAGGCATTTTGTTTTTCGGGATATAAATATAAGCTCCCTCTTTACTAAATGCAGTATTTAACGTGGTAAGCGACTCGTCTTTTGACGCTATTTTATTAAAATACACATCGATGATTTGCTTGTACATTGGCTTATTTAAAGCCGAACTCATTAAACAAATATCAACACCGTCATGCGTAGTTTCAGATAAATTAGAGCTAAAAATACCATCTATAAATACAATTTTATAGGTGTCAATTTCATTGATAAAGTATTTTTTAACCTCTCTATACTCTAAAGCATTTACCTCTTTAGGAAAAATACTGAAATCTATTTTCTGCAAGCCATTTAAAGAAGTGTACTTCCAAGCTTCATCCTTTTTAGAAGGAAAACCTTTTGTCTCAAAATTCTTCATTGCTTCTGAGCGTACTTCGTGAACAGGATGATCTACATCAACATTGTTCTCAAAAGCCATAAATGAAGAAATTAATTTATCTTTTAAATCCATTATTATAAGTTTTAAGTAGGGAGTATTAAGTATATAAGTACGATGGCCTTATTACTTTGTACTAGGTACTTTTTTAAACTACCTCTTCATTTTCATTTTTAATCCAATCGTATCCTTTTTCCTCTAATTCTAACGCTAATTCTTTACCGCCAGACTTAACTATTTTACCATTGTGCAAAACGTGCACAAAATCAGGAATGATATAGTCTAATAAACGTTGGTAGTGTGTAATTAAGATTACTGCGTTGTCTTTACTTTTTAGTTTATTAACACCACTTGCTACAATACGTAACGCATCAATATCTAAACCAGAATCAGTTTCATCTAAGATGGCTAATTTTGGTTCTAACATTGCCATTTGAAAAATTTCATTACGCTTCTTCTCTCCACCAGAAAAACCTTGGTTTAACGATCGTGATAAGAACTTACGGTCTATTTCTAACATTTCAGATTTTTCACGAATCAATTTCAGCATATCTTTTGCTGGCATATCTTCTAATCCTTTAGCCTTACGTCCTTCGTTAATTGCGGTTTTCATGAAGTTAGTAACCGATACTCCTGGAATTTCTACAGGATATTGGAAAGAAAGAAAAATACCTTTATGTGCTCTTTCTTCTGGAGAAACATCTTCTAAATCTTCACCTTCTAAAATAACTTGACCTTCCGTAACCTCAAACTCTTCTTTACCAGCAATTACAGAAGACAAGGTGCTCTTACCAGAACCATTAGGCCCCATAATTGCATGAACTTCTCCTGCTTTAACTTCTAAGTTAATTCCTCTTAAGATTTCTTTACCTTCTACACTTGCATGTAGGTTTTTTATTTGTAACATCCTGATTGTGATTTAATATCTTTTTCTAATTATTTTTTATCCTACTGAGCCTTCTAAACTAATTTCCAATAGTTTCTGCGCTTCAACAGCAAATTCCATTGGCAACTTATTCAACACCTCTTTACTAAAACCATTTACAATTAATGCAATTGCTTTTTCTGTAGGTATCCCTCTTTGGTTGCAATAGAATAATTGATCTTCACCAATTTTACTAGTCGTAGCTTCATGTTCTATCTGCGCAGTTTTATTCTTTACTTCAATATATGGAAATGTGTGTGCACCACATTCATTCCCCATCAAAAGCGAATCACACTGCGAGAAATTACGCGCATTATCTGCTCTACTACTTACCTGCACTAAACCACGGTAACTGTTTTGAGATTTCCCCGCAGAAATACCCTTAGAAATAATAGTACTTCTAGTATTTTTCCCTAAGTGAATCATTTTAGTTCCCGTATCTGCTTGCTGGTAGTTATTCGTTACTGCAATAGAATAAAATTCTCCGATAGAATTATCTCCTTTTAAAATACAAGAAGGATACTTCCAAGTTACTGCAGAACCAGTCTCTACTTGTGTCCAAGAAACTTTTGCATTTTTCTCGCACAAAGCTCTTTTAGTCACGAAGTTATAAACACCACCTTTACCCTCTTTATTCCCAGGGAACCAGTTTTGTACGGTAGAATATTTAATTTCAGCATTATCTAAAGCAATAAGCTCTACAACAGCGGCGTGTAATTGGTTTTCATCACGCGATGGAGCAGTACAACCCTCTAAATAGGAAACATAACTACTTTCATCTGCAATGACTAAAGTTCTTTCGAACTGACCTGTACCTGCTTGATTGATTCTAAAATATGTTGATAATTCCATTGGGCAACGTACGCCTTTTGGAATGTAACAGAAACTACCATCTGTAAATACAGCTGAATTTAATGCTGCATAAAAATTATCTGTTGTTGGAACAATAGAACCCATATATTTTTTAACCAATTCTGGGTGTTCTATAATTGCTTCAGAGATAGGCATAAAGATAATTCCCTTTTCACCTAATGTCTTTTTAAACGTTGTCGCAACAGAAACAGAATCCACTACAATATCAACAGCAACATTTTGCAGTTTTTTTTGCTCATCAACAGAAATTCCTAATTTCTTGTACATTTCTAATAACTCCGGATCTACATCGTCCAAAGATTTATTAGGATCTGCTTTTTTTGGAGCTGAATAATAAGATATTGCCTGGAAATCTGGTTTAGTATAATGAACGTTTGCCCATTCTGGTTCTTCCATTTTTTCCCAAACACGATACGCTTCAATACGCCAATCGGTCATCCACTGTGGTTCGTTTTTCTTTTTTGAAATAGCACGAACAATATCTTCACTTAATCCGATTGGGAATGTATCTGACTCTATATCTGTATAAAAACCATATTCATACTCTTTGGTTTCCAATTCTTTTTTTAGCTCTTCTTCTGTATATGCCATAAGCCCGTTTTACTTCCCCCTAAGGGAAATTTAATTTTCTAATCTATCTATTCTAAACTTAGTCTATAATGAAAAACTTTCTCCACAACCGCAAGTACGCTGTGCATTAGGGTTGTTAAATACAAAACCCTTACCGTTTAGTCCTCCTGAATATTCTAATACTGTTCCTGCCAAATAAAGAAAACTTTTTTTCTCAACGATAATTCTAACATTATTGTCTTCAAAAACTTTATCCGTTTCCCCTATTTTATCATCAAATTTTAGCTCGTAAGATAGTCCGCTGCAACCCCCACTCTTTACGCCAACGCGTACATAGTCTTTAGTTGCATCGAAACCCTCATCTTCCATAAGCAAAATCACTCTTTTTTTTGCCGTCTCCGATACTTGAATCATATTAATTGGATTTATTCTAAATAATTATACAAATATAAGGTATATGTCGCTTTTTTCTATGTTAACTAACATTTATATAATGCATGATAACATAATGATTATCTATAGCGGCAATTATAATCAATTTAACGCATCACTTTATCCGTAAAGCATTTCATTTTAAGGGAATACTATGTACTTTTGCAGCATGATAGAAGATAAAAATCAGAAAAAAACTTCGTTAGAAGAATTGGGCGAGTTTGGTTTAATAGAACATTTAACAAAATCGTTTGAAAGCAAACAAGAATCAACACTTAAAGCTATTGGTGATGATGCCGCAGTACTTGATTTGAAAGATAAAAAGACTATTCTTTCTACTGATTTATTAATTGAAGGCGTGCACTTTGATTTGAGCTATATGCCTTTAAAACATTTAGGCTACAAGGCTATTATGGTTAATTTATCTGATATCTACGCTATGAATGCGATTCCTACCCAAATTACGGTTTCGGTAGCTGTATCAAACAGGTTTCCTTTAGAAGCTTTGGAAGAACTTTATGCAGGCATAGAATTAGCTACAAAAACATACAATGTAGATCTTGTAGGCGGAGACACTACCTCATCAAAAACAGGTTTATTAATTAGCGTAACCGCTGTTGGGGTTGCCAATGAGGCTGATATTACCTACCGAAATGGCGCTAAACCAAATGATTTATTAGTGGTTACTGGCGATATAGGCGGCGCTTATATGGGGCTCCAGGTTCTTGAACGCGAAAAAGAAGTCTATAAAGTTAACCCTAACAGCCAGCCAGATTTAGAACCGTATTCCTATATTATTGAGCGACAATTAAAGCCAGAAGCACGAAAAGATATTGTAGAATTGTTAGAAAAACTAGAAGTTAAACCAACTTCAATGATTGATATTAGTGACGGTCTTTCTTCTGAAGTATTACATTTATGCAAGCAGAGCCAAGTTGGTTGTGATTTATATGAAGATAAAATACCTTTAGATCCTACCGTTATTTCTTCTTGTGAAGAATTTGGAATAGACAGTACTCTTGTAGCCTTAAGTGGTGGCGAAGATTACGAACTGTTATTCACCGTAGATCAAGAAGACTTTGATAAAATAAAAGGAAATCCTAACCTGACTGTTATTGGTCATATGACCGACAAGAGTTTAGGCGCAAATATGGTTACGAGAAGCGGGTCAAAAATTGGATTAACCGCTCAGGGCTGGAACTCATTTGGAGCATAGTAAAAAGAAGAATTCCCGAGAATAAACGACATATCTTTGTAAAGTCTTAGGGCACAAGACGAAAAACAAAGTATCGAATATAATCAGGAATTACTTTTAAATTTCTAAGCCATTTAGGGCTGAAATTCATTTGCCAAGCATAAATTACGCCACCTGTTGGTGTGACGTTGAATGTCTTTTTTGATATATATGTTCTAAAGCTGCATTAATATCTTGCATTTCAGGGGTTAAGCGTGCTAATTTTCCATTAGCATCTGTAGTCACTTGTTTTTCACAATGAAGACATTTGTATTCTTTAATATGAGAAGTTACTTTTCTAGACATGGTATAATGATGTCCGAAAATAGAGCAGCAAAAGGCGTTAAATCTTGAGCCGCAGCTAGAAATTACTTTCTTCATAGTTTAGTTTTTTATGATGCACGTAAGCTTTGGGAACTTATAGTATTGCAAATGATTGTTATAAAATTGGGTCGCAAAAACATTTTGTAATTGCTCTGTAGTTAGAACGATGTTCTTAGTGTTTTATTGAATACCACGCTATTATTTTTTTACGAAAATGATAAAACGCACATTTATTCGTCTAAATACTTAAATCATCGATAAAATACACTGCGAAACTAATATATTTTCTAGTATCTTTCCTCCTTTATTTTAGTTGATCATGCAGAATACTAAAGAAACCTTAGTAACAGCCTTTGCTCTTTTCTCTTTATTTTTTGGAGCTGGTAATTTAATATTCCCCCCACTTCTAGGATTCCAGTCTGGGAACATGTGGTGGTTAGTGGCTTTAGGCTTTTGCTTATCTGCTGTCCTTATCCCTTTATTTGGAATTTTAGCCCACGCTAAAATTCAAGGTACCATATTCGATTTTGGAAAGAAAGTGTCCCGCACCTTTAGCTTAATGTATTCCATTTTAATTTATGCAATCTCAGTAAGTTTACCTTCCCCTAGAACAGCATCTGTAACGCATGAAATAGCAGTACAGCCTTTCTTTGACTCTCCTTACATCGTCACCAGTATTATCTACTTTTCCTTGGTGTTTATTTTTGTAATGAACAGATCTAAGCTCTTAAATATTTTAGGAAAGGTCCTAACTCCGGCCATCATCCTTATTTTATTAGCCATTATAGGCATCACCGTATTTTATTTCGATTTTAATTTTGGAACTACGCATTTTGATAACCCATTCACCTACGGAATATTGGAAGGCTATCAAACATTTGATGCTATAGGTGCTGTTGTGGTAGGAGGTGTAATTATCGTTTCTGTAAATATCAGTAATAAAGAAAAGACATTTGAAGAAAAACGAGTTCTAATACGAAAAGCTGGCTGGTTAGCTGGTATTGCCTTATTTGTTATCTACGCAGGACTTATATTTACGGGAGCGGTAATGCACAATCAGTTTGATGCAGACATTACCCGAACCGCACTCTTAAATAGTATTAGTATAAAAACCTTAGGAAGTACTGCAAATCTATTTTTGAGCATCTTAGTGAGTCTTGCATGCTTTACCACAGCCGTAGGTATCGTCACAGGAACCTCCGATTTTATTAGGCATTTGTTTAATGATTCTCAAATAGCCTATATCATTACAGCAGTCTTAGGTTGTGTTTTAGGTGTAGTTATGGGACAATTTAATGTAGCATACATCGTTAATGTGGCTTTGCCAGCATTAATGTTTATCTATCCCATTACTATAGTGCTAATCTTGCTTAATATTCTACCCGAAAAATATGCGTCTACACTAGTTTTTAGAAGTGTTGTTATCGTAACGGCAATTTTTAGTATCCCAGATTTTTTAAGTACTATAGGGTATGATAATGAAGTAATCTTTCTTGAAGAACTTATCCCATTAAGCAAATACAATATGGGGTGGGTAATACCTGGATTTCTAAGCTTTGCTATTGTTAATGTATTAGGCAGTAAAAAACCTATCCATGAATAGTCTCTGACTTGCCGTAGTTTTTAATAATTTCGCCCTCGGCAACCAGCAATTCTTTCCATAGTTTATCTACATCTATTCCTTCACCATATTTTCGTGCAAAACCCAAAAATGTGGTATAATGTCCAGCCTCACTAATCATTAAATCTTTATAGAATTTAGATAATTCTTCGTCTTTAATATTTTCAGAGAGCACTTTAAAACGTTCACAACTACGTGCTTCAATCATAGCAGAAAACAACAACCTATTTACTAAAGCTTGTTGGCGGCTACCACCTTTCATTTGTACCTTAAACAATTCATTCACGTAACTATCTCTACGTTCTCTTCCTAAAGTGTATCCACGTTTTTTAATAATATCATGCACCATTTGAAAATGCTCTAACTCTTCTTGTGCCAACTTCAATAATTCTGTCACTAATTCTTCATGCTCAGAATTTAAAGAAATTATCGTAATGGCGTTGGTGGCTGCTTTTTGCTCACACCAGGCATGGTCTGTCAATATTTCTTCAATATTGGTTTCAACTAATTTAGCCCAACGTGGGTCTGTTGCCAATTTTAAACCAAGCATAATTTTTTATTTTTTGAATTAGATACTACCGCAAAGATACAGTATCAGAAGCGGAAAACCATTTGCAACATAACATTACAGATAAACTGAAATAGTTAAGGATACCATCGCCAGTAGCGTTAAAATTAATAGCAAAGGCCAAACAAATTTAAGCCACTTATCATAACCAATTTTCACCACAGAAAGTGCCGCCAAAATCATACTCGTGGGGTTTATAAAATAAAATAACCCTATCCCATACAAATAAGCATTTACTACCACTTCACGGCCAACCCCCACCGTGTCCGCTAAAGGAGACATAATTGGCATAGTCAATACTGCCATTCCTGATTGTGAAGGAATAAAAAATGCCAATCCAGAATAGATAAACATCAGCAGGTTTGCAAACACCCCTTTGTTCATTCCATCAGTGGCCGTACTTGCATAATACAATACGGTATCACTTATTAATCCATCATTCATAAGAATGGTAACCCCGCGTGCAATCCCGATAATAAAAGCAACACTCAGTAATTCTCCCGCACCTTTTGCAAATGCTGCAACAAATTGATGCTCTTTTATCTTAGCTATAATCCCAATAAGAACTGCTGCTACTAAAAAAGTACTCGTCATTTCTACAAACCACCAATCCAGAAAAGATACGCCAACAATCATAACCACAAAGGATAAGGAAAATACTAGAAGAATTAATTTTAATCTTACGGTTAATTCTTTTTGATGCCCTGACTTTAATCCAAAAGCCGCATTCATTTCTTCCTTCTGATCATAAATTAAGGACTTTGTTGGGTCTTTTTTTACTTTTTTAGCATATTTAAGAATATAAACAATACAAACAATTAAACAGAGTAGTAACATTATAGAGCGCCCCATCATACCAGTTGTCCAGCTTATTCCCGCAGCATCAGAAGCTATAATGGTGGCAAAGGGATTGGTAATACTAAATAAACAACCTACTGCAGATCCTATAAAAATGGATGCCAGCCCCACTAAAGCGTCGTATTTTGCAGCTAAAAAGACAGGAATTAATATTGGATAAAAGGCCATTGTCTCTTCTGACAAACCAAAAGTTGTTCCTCCAATTGCCACTAAGGTCGTAACCACAATGATTAGAATATATTCACGGCCATCCAGTGTTTTTGCTAAACTTGCTATTCCAGCATCAAAGGCACCGGTGTAATCCATAATTCCAATTAACCCGCCAATAATTAAGACTAAGAATATAATATCAGACGCCTCAATAATTCCTTTTATTGGCGCTTGTACAAACTCAGAGAAGCCTTGTGGCTTTGCTTCTAATTGCGTGTAGGTATTCGGAATGTTTATGGGCTTATAGATTGCTCCACTTGTAAATTTCTCTAAAGGTATTTGAATATTTAATTGCGCTAAACTCTCTTGCGTGGCAGGAATAGTTTCTGTTTCGGTAGTACTGCTTATTTCAAAGGTGTCGTTGGTAGTATTGTATTTTAAGGAGTCATATTTTCCTGCAGGAATAAACCAAGTTAAAATTGCTACTAATAATGCAATTACCATCAAGATGGTTTGAGCAGTGGGAAATTTTATAGTTTTCATTTTTGAAAAATCAAAATTAATGTAGTATTGTAAAAAATTCTTTTAAACCTGTCAAAATACTCTGGATAGCATAAGATGCCAAAATTAACCCCATCACTTTACTAATTACCGTTATACCGTATTCTCCAACTTTTTCCTGGACTACATTGGCAGCCAATAATAGTAAACAGGTTAAGGCCACTACAATCAAAACTAAAATAGTGGTTATCGCCTGCTGTTCTAAGGAGTAAATATTGTTGTTTGTCATTAATACTACCGCCATAATTGCTCCTGGCGATGCAATAGAAGGAATTGCAATTGGAAAAATTGAAACGTGCTTATAGTCTTTAATCTGATTTTTTTCATTTTCTGGTTTTCCATCACCAAAAATCATTGTTAAGGCAAACAAGAAAAGAATAACACCTCCCGAAATTTGAAATGCATCTAAAGAAACCTCCATTCCTTCTAAAATAAATTGACCAATACCTATAAAAAAGAGTAAAATCATAAAAGCTATTAACGAAGCTCTTACCGCTATTTTTCTTTTATGTTTGGTATCAAAATTCTTAGTTGCTTCTAAATAAACAGGTACTGAACCTAAAGGATCAATAACCGCAATTAAGAAAAATATAGTCGTAATTATTTCTTTCATAATAAACCTACATTATAGTACCAAAGGTTAAAACACGAATACATGCCAAACCAAGGCTCCAAATTAAAAAAACATACCCTAAAATTACACTGCTCATTTTGTTAAACTCTTCATAAAGATATTTTAAAAGCAAACCTTAAAGAGAACAAGCTCGTAGATAAGACATACTTAACTAAAAATATACGTATGAAAACTATTGCAATTATAAAATCTGTGAGTCTAACAGTGGCATTTATGACCGTAAGTTTATCAATGGCACAAGATATGTCAATGGCAAAAGATAAAAAAATGAATGTGGAAACAAAAATGGTTGGTGGAGCAGAAATGTTCCCTTCTAAAGATATTGTTTCTAATGCTGTAAATTCTAAAGATCATACGACGCTAGTTGCCGCCGTGAAGGCTGCCGATTTGGTAACTACATTACAAGGTGAAGGACCATTTACCGTTTTTGCACCTACTAATGCTGCATTTGAAAAACTACCAAAAGGCACAGTAAACAACTTACTGATGATGGAAAATAAAGAGAAATTACAGGACATTCTAACCTATCATGTATTGGCAGGGAAATATGCTGCTAAGGATATTATGAAAGCTGTGAACAAAGGAAAAGGCAAAGCCGAATTTAAAACTGTAAATGGAGGTGTTTTAAAAGTAATGCTTGATGGGGATACCATTAAAATTATAGATGGAACAGGGCATATGGGTACAGTGACCATTGCAGATGTAAACCAATCGAATGGAGTTATACATGTCATTGACACTGTAGTCTTACCAGGCATGTAATACAAGCGCTTTCTGAAACAAAAAACGACCCTATAGGGTCGTTTTTTTTATTTTTTTAATTTAGAAACATCAATCTTGTACAACTCTGCAGCATTCTGCCAAAGAATTAATTCTTTCTTATCTTCTGGAATATTTAAGTGTTTCATAAACTTTAAATATGATTTCATATTAGAGATGGGCCAATCTGTACCATAGAGTAAGTATTTTGGATTCCCTGCATAGGTAATCATTTCTTCAATCCCTTTTTTCATGTATTTTTCGAACTTCGTAGAAAAATCACCCAAAACCAGACCAGAAATATCTGCGTATACATTCTTATTCTTGTAGACCACTTCCATACAATCTTTTATCCACGGATTTCCTACATGGCAAATAACAATTTTTAAATCGGGATAATCAACCGCTAAATCATCAATATGTATAGGATGAGAATATTTAATCCTACCGGTTGGTGCGTAGGTATCTCCAGAGTGAAACATTACCGGAACATCATACTCCAATGCCATTTCATACACCACTTTTAACCGAATATCATTGGGATAAAATGGCTCGTATCCAGGATAAAATTTCAAAGCTTTTATAAGTCCTTGTTCCAGATAATCGCCTATTTCTCTTAAATCCCGGTAGGTATAATTCAAATAACTAATCCCCGCTACAACACCCAAATTATCTCTACCACTAATAGCCTCAACCACTTGCTTTGTGCTAGGTCTATGTTCATTTACCTTATACGAGGTTAATACCAAAGAATAATCTACCTTATTTTCAATCATGGTTTCGGTAAGCTTATCTAAGCACTCTTCAAGAGAAACCACCCGATCTTCGTGATAGTTATTTATGTGTGTATGAACATCTATAATCATAGGTAAAATTTTAGTTTTTATTCATTAAATCTTCAATCTCTTCTGCTTCAATAGGAATATTTTGCATCAAATTAAAAGGAGCTCCTTTTTCTTGAATTACCACATCATCTTCTAAACGAATTCCCATATGTTCATTAGGAATATAAATTCCTGGTTCAACAGTAAAAACCATATTGGCTTTCATCGGAGTCTTAAGTGCCCCATAATCATGGGTGTTTAATCCTATATGATGACTAGTACCGTGCATAAAATATTTTTTATAGGCAGGCCATTCTGGATTTTCATTTTGAACATCTGCCGTATCAAGTAATTTAAGTCCGATTAATTCAGAGGTCATCATTTTACCTACCTCCTTATGGTATTCTGCCCAAATAGTTCCAGGAACTAACATTTTGGTCGCTTCATTTTTTACCCGAAGCACGGCATTATAAACTTCTTTTTGCCGTGGTGTGAATTTTCCATTAACAGGAATAGTTCTAGATAAATCACTTGAATAATTTGCATATTCTGCTGCAACATCCATCAAAATTAAATCACCCGATTTACATTGTTGGTTATTCTCAATATAATGAAGTACGTTAGCATTATTTCCCGATGCTATGATTGGCGTATACGCAAAACCTTTTGACCTATTGCGAATAAACTCATGCAATAGTTCTGCTTCAATCTCATACTCCCAAACATCTGGCTGAACAAAACTAAGCAATCTTCTAAAACCTTTCTCCGTGATAGTACACGCCGTTTGCATTAACGCTAATTCCTCTGGTTCTTTTACACCTCTAATTTCCTGTAAAATAGGATTGCTTTTTGCATATTGATGTGCTGGAAACTGCAATTTACATTTTTGAATAAAACGATCTTCTCTTGTTTGTGTTTCTACCGCCTGTCTGTAATGCTCATTTGTATTAAAGTAAACGGTATTAGCTTCCGTCATTACATCAAAGAAAATCTTTTCAAAATCTTCTAACCAGTATACTGTTTCTATCCCAGAAACTATAGTTGCTTTTTCTTTGGTTAGCTTCTCTCCTTCCCAAACAGCAATATGTTCATTTGTTTCACGAACAAAGAGTACTTCACGGTGTTTTTTATTTAATGCATCTGGAAATAAAAGTAAAATAGTTTCTTCTTGATCTGCTCCTGAAAGATAAAATATGTCCCGGTGTTGCTCAAAAGGCATGGTACTATCTGCACTTATAGGATACACATCATTAGAGTTAAAAACAGCAATACTTTTTGGAAGCATAGCCGCCATAAATTTCTTTCTGTTTTTTATAAAAAGGGTATTTGGTATTAAATCGTATTTCATTATAACTGGTATTTTTTTTATTAAAATCGGCTAGAGTTTGCCTGGTCATATAAATCACGAGATTTGTGAAATAAAGCGGCTACTACTTTTAACCACTTCAAAAATAAGAATTAATACAGACAAGCCCTTAGTAATAGAAAGGTAATATTTTTCTCTTTTACACGCAGGACCTTATAATTTATGCGTTAGATTTCTTAACTTTCCGATGACTAATTACAACCAACTCCAAATGAACAAATTTCTAGGCTTACCCCTATTACTTTCTGCTACATTTATCTTTGCTCAGAATTCACCTTCAAGCTCAGAAGATGTATTAAATGCGTTACACCAAAAAGAACAATTAACAAATAGTTCTATTGTAAAAAACATTCCTTTTACTAATGTAGGACCTACTGTAATGAGTGGCCGCGTAGTAGATGTTGATGTAAACCCACAAAATCCAACAGAATTTTATGTCGGTTATGCCTCTGGAGGGGTTTGGCATACCAAGAATAATGGTACCACTTTTACCCCTATTTTAGACAATGCTCCTACTCAGAATGTAGGGGATATTGCTGTAGATTGGAATAACGGCATTATCTGGGTGGGTACTGGAGAAAATAACGCTTCTAGATCTTCTTATGCCGGTATTGGTATTTTAAAATCTACAGATCAGGGAAAAACATGGGAAAATGTTGGCTTATTAGATGCTCAACATATTGGTAGAATATTGATAAATCCTAACGATGCAGACGATGTAATTGTTGGCGCTACTGGTCATTTGTATTCTGACAATGAAGAACGCGGAATTTACAAAACAACAGATGGTGGTAAATCATGGAAAAAGACCTTATTTATTAATGCAGCCACAGGCGTTATTGATGTTGCTGTTGCCCCTAATAATTTTAACATCATGTATGCAGCAACCTGGGAAAAAAATAGAAAAGCTTGGGATTTTTCTGGGAATGGCAATGGTTCAGGAATATATAAAAGTAAGGACGCAGGTGCTACTTGGAAAAAAATAACTACGCCAGAAAGCGGCTTTCCTACAGGTAAAGGTGTCGGAAGAATTGGTTTAGCTGTTTTTGATGAAAACACAGTATATGCGGTTCACGACAATCAATTTAGAAGAGAGAAATCAGGATCTTTAAAAAAATCAGAAGGATTAACAAAAGAAGATTTTAAAACAATGTCTGCTGATGACCTTTTAAAGACAGAAGACAAAAAACTAAATGAATACCTAAAAACCAATGGATTTCAAGAAAAATACCGCGCAGACAATGTAAAACAATTGGTAAGAAGCGGGAGCGTTAAACCAATAGATTTAGCCAAATATTTAGAAGATGCCAATTCTATGCTTTTTGATACTCCAGTAATTGGTGCTGAAGTCTACAGAAGTAACGACGGTGGTACTACCTGGAAAAAACAAAATGAAAACTATATAGATGATTTGTTTTATAGCTACGGCTATTATTTTGCTCAAATAAATGTAGACCCTAGTAATGTAAATAAGATTTATTTAGCTGGTGTACCTATTATTAAATCTGATGATGGCGGAAAAACTTATACTTCTATAAATGGTGATAATGTTCATGCAGATCATCATGCCCTATGGGTAAATCCTAAAATGCCTGGTCATTTAATCAATGGAAATGATGGTGGTATTAACATCTCATACGATGATGGTGCTAATTGGATTAAAAGCAATACACCTGCAGTAGGCCAATTCTATGCCATTAATGTAGATAATGAAAAACCTTACAACATCTATGGTGGCCTTCAAGATAATGGTGTTTGGAAAGGTGCACATACAGCAAAAGAGAATGTAGAATGGCATCAAAGCGGAGACTACCCTTGGAAATCCATTATGGGTGGCGATGGTATGCAGGTTCAAATAGACAGTCGCAATGCAAATATTGTATACACAGGTTTTCAGTTTGGAAACTATTTTCGTTTAGATTTAGAAAACAAAAAGCAAGATTATATTCAGCCTAAACATGAATTAGGAGAAACACCCTATCGTTTTAATTGGCAAACTCCTATTTTACTATCCTCTCATAACCAAGATATACTTTACTTGGGAGGTAATAAATTACATAGATCTCTAAATCAAGGAACAGATTGGGAAACAATCTCTACGGATTTAACAAACGGCGGAAAAGAAGGAAATGTAGCTTTCGGGACATTAACTACGCTATCAGAGTCTCCTTTTAAATTTGGATTAATCTATACCGGTAGTGATGATGGCTTGGTGTACATGTCACAAAATGGTGGCGGCAGCTGGGACAACATCGCTAACTCCTTACCAAAAAACCTTTGGGTTACACGAGTTTTAGCTTCTAAATATAAAAAGGAACGCGTATACGTTACGCTAAATGGCTATAGAAGCGATGATTTTGAAGCTTATATTTATGTAAGTGATGATTTTGGGAAAACATGGCAAGACATCGCCAATAACATTCCTTCTTCTCCGGTAAATGTTATTATAGAAGATCCTGAAAACGAAAATTTATTATTTGTAGGAACCGATAATGGATTATACGCATCTTTTAATAGAGGAGAATCTTGGGAGGTTTTCCAAAATGATATCCCAAATGTTGCCATACATGATTTAGTCATACAGGCCGAAGCAAAACATTTAATTGTGGGTACTCACGGCCGCAGTATTTACAAGGCAGATATTAGCAGTTTACAAAAAATGACTCCTGAAATGTTAGCAAAAGATATTTATGTTTTTCTACCAGAGAACATAACGCATTCTTCTAAATGGGGATCTTCTTGGAGCTCATGGGGTAAACCGCAAACACCTGGGTTAGACCTGAATTTTTTCACAAAAAATTCAGGAACACTAGAGGCCACAATATTCGCAAACAATGGCATTGAAGTAAGCACAACAACACTACAGACAGATAAAGGGCTTAATATATTATCCTACGATTTAGCGTTTTCTAAATCAGGAAAATCGGCATATCTAAAGAAAGTAAAAACAGAATTAAAAGAAGCTACTAATGGTAAAACGTACTTGCCAAAAGGGAACTACACCATCAAATTAGTAGGAAAAGGTATTAAAGAAACCGTCGCTTTTGAAATTGAATAGTACACACTAACGATGAAATTAACAAAAACAACCGCACTACCAGAACTTGGGGTCTCTCATGATCCCGAAATCAAAAAGAAAGTTTTCATAGGCAAAGGAGAAATACCCCAGCTTATGATGTATGGTAGTGCTATGTTTACGCCAGGGCAGTTAGTAGAATTACATAAACATGACACCATGTTTGAAGTATTTTACATTCAAAGTGGCAAAGCAGAATTTACTGTAAATACTAAAAAATTTATCGTAGAAAAAGGAGACTGTATCACTATTGAACCTGGTGAAATTCATGCACAAAGCAATCCTTTTGATGAAAATGTAACGTGGACTTACTTTGGTATCGCAACCGACTAATTAATAGATTATGGATTTAACTTTAGGTATACCAGCTTTACTTTTCCCCGCAATTTCGTTGACTATGTTGGCGTATAATGCTCGTTATTTAGCCATCGCAGCTTTAATTAGGCAGTTGCATCAAAAATATCAAGAAACTGGATCATCATCGGTAAGTTTGCAAGTGAAAAAATTGAGCAAGCGTTTAACTATCATCAAAAACATGCAGGCATCTGCTATTTTGAGCTTTTTACTCGCAGTAATTACCATGTCTTTAATTTATGTACAACTCGATTTTTGGGCAAATTTAGTTTTTGGCATTAGCCTTTTAGCTTTGATGCTTTCTTTGATTTTATCTTTTATTGAAGTACAGCTTTCTACCAAGGCACTGTCCATTCAGTTAAAAGATTTGGAGTGATTGGTTTACATAAAATGGTAACTGTGCGGGTACAAGTGTGATAGCATAGGAACTCGTCGAACTGCACTCCCAAAACAATCCATTAGAAGAAAATATGACCTAGACTTACTTTGGTATCGCAATAGATGAATTGTGGAAGTAAAGACCAAGTAGTTTGTTTCTAAAATGTATCAATACTATAAATTTTTGAAACATATAGCTTAAAATCAAAATACATAGCTTAAATACTCTTTTTGTTTTATTTTAAGTGACTTATGGAGTTAAGAAGAGACCAGTTGGTTTGTTTTTTCAGAAGGTATTTTCAAGATATCAGGTGTTGGCAACTGTAAATTTCAAACGTTTTAGTAGCTTTTAGTTTCAAATAGCGATACTGGTCAACCAATTACTTATTTTGATTCTAAATAAGAGTAGGATTTATTACTAAAGTTTGTTAATAACTTGTTAGTACTGTAAATTTGTAAAAAAAACTAACAACTAATGAGCGGATTTTTCAAATCTTCGATTGGTAGAAAGTATGCCATGGCACTTTCTGCTTTCTTTTTAATGTTTTTTCTACTTCAGCATTTTGCAATTAATATTTTATCGGTTTTTAGTCCAGATGCTTTCAATGAAGCATCGCATTTTATGGGCACATTTTGGGCGGTACAATACTTATTGCAACCAATTTTAATTTTTGGAGTGATGTACCATTTTATTATGGGTTTCATTTTAGAGATTAAAAACAGGAATGCTAGAGTAGCAAAATATGCTAAAAACAATGGAGCAGCTAATTCTAGCTGGATGAGTAGAAACATGATTTATAGCGGATTGGCTATTTTAGCCTTTTTAGTGCTTCACTTTATTGATTTCTGGCTACCAGAAATTAGTACTAAATATATTCAAGGCGATATGTCGGGATTATTAGCAGATGGTGAAGGCTTCCGTTACTATGAAGAACTAACACATAAATTTGTAAATCCTTTAAGGGTTGGCGCTTATGTTATTGCATTTGTATTTTTATCGCTCCACCTTATGCACGGTTTCAGTTCTGCATTTCAATCTGCAGGTGTTTCGTCTATGAGAAAAGAGAAATTACAAATTTTTGGTAAAGTGTACGCTATTGTAATTCCTTTAGGATTCATAGTAATCGCCCTTTTTCATCATTTTAATCATTAATACTATTACTTATGTCTGTATTAGACTCAAAAGTACCAAAAGGTTCATTAAAGGATAAATGGATCGATTATAAAAATCATATCGATTTAGTTAACCCTGCAAACAAACGTAATATTGATGTTATTGTTGTTGGTACAGGTTTAGCTGGTGGTTCTGCCGCTGCTACTTTAGCAGAGCTTGGCTATAACGTTAAAACATTTTGTTATCAAGATTCTCCACGTAGAGCGCACTCAATTGCCGCTCAAGGAGGTATTAATGCAGCAAAAAATTATCAAGGTGATGGTGATTCTACCTACCGCTTGTTTTACGATACGGTAAAAGGTGGTGATTACCGATCTCGTGAAGCTAACGTTTACAGATTAGCAGAAGTATCTGCAAATATTATTGACCAATGTGTTGCACAAGGGGTGCCGTTTGCACGTGATTATGGCGGACAATTAGACAACCGTTCTTTCGGTGGTGTTTTGGTTTCTCGTACTTTTTATGCAAAAGGACAAACAGGGCAACAATTATTATTAGGTGCCTATTCTGCAATGAACAGACAAATTGCTCGTGGTAAAATTACCCCGTTCAACCGTCATGAAATGTTAGATGTTGTAAAGGTTAATGGTAAAGCGAGAGGTATTATTGCTCGCGATTTAGTTACAGGAAAAATAGAACGCCACTCTGCACATGCGGTTGTTATTGCTTCTGGCGGATACGGAAATGTATATTTCTTATCTACAAATGCAATGGGATCTAATGCTACTGCAGCTTGGAAAATACATAAAAAAGGAGCCTTTTTTGCGAATCCTTGCTATACTCAAATTCACCCAACGTGTATTCCACGTTCTGGAGATTATCAATCTAAATTAACCTTAATGTCCGAGTCATTGCGTAATGATGGCCGTATTTGGGTTCCTAAGAGTTTAGAAGATGTAAAAGCAATCCGTGACGGTAGCAAAAAACCTACAGATTTATCTGAAGACCAAAGAGATTATTACTTAGAACGTCGTTATCCTGCGTTTGGTAACTTGGTACCACGTGATGTGGCGTCAAGAGCCGCTAAAGAACGTTGTGATGCTGGTTACGGAGTAAATGCAACTGGCGAAGCTGTTTATTTAGATTTTGCAACTGCGATACAACGTTATGGTATTGAACAAGCAAAAATTCATAATATTGAAAATGCTTCTGCAGACAAATTATATGATTTAGGCGCTGCTATTGTTAAAGAAAAATACGGAAATCTTTTCCAGATGTACGAAAAAATCGTAGATCAAGATCCGTACAAAACACCAATGATGATTTACCCTGCGGTTCACTATACTATGGGTGGTGTTTGGGTAGATTACAATTTAATGACTACTGTTGAAGGTTTATACTGTATTGGTGAAGCTAACTTTTCTGATCATGGTGCAAACAGACTTGGAGCTTCTGCTTTAATGCAAGGTTTAGCCGATGGTTATTTTGTACTGCCTTATACGATTGGTGATTATCTTTCTCATGAAATTAGAACAGGAAAAATTCCAACTAATACTCCTGAATTTGATGAGGCTGAAAAATCAGTAACGGATAAAATTGATTTCTTTATCAATAATAAAGGAGAGCATTCAGTTGATTATTACCATAAGAAATTAGGTAAAATTATGTGGGATAAATGTGGAATGTCTCGTAATGCAGAAGGTTTAAAAGAGGCAATGGTTGAAATTAAAGCGTTGCGCGAAGATTTCTACAAAAATGTAAGTGTTCCAGGAACATCTAACGAATTAAATGCTGAACTTGAAAAAGCAGGTCGTGTGGCTGATTTCTTAGAATTAGGAGAGTTATTTGCAAAAGATGCACTTGAACGAGAAGAATCTTGTGGCGGACACTTTAGAGAAGAGTCTGTTGAACTTGATGGCGAGCAACAAGGAGAAGCGAAACGTAATGACAAAGATTTTGCATTTGTTTCTGCTTGGGAATTTAA
The DNA here is from genome assembly GCF_000186265.1 of Cellulophaga algicola DSM 14237. Taxonomy (NCBI): domain Bacteria; kingdom Pseudomonadati; phylum Bacteroidota; class Flavobacteriia; order Flavobacteriales; family Flavobacteriaceae; genus Paracellulophaga; species Paracellulophaga algicola. The sequence goes on along the minus strand of NC_014934.1, from coordinate 1,840,942 downwards.
AGGCGAACCATCTGATGCTGTTTTACATAAAGAACAGTTAGAGTTTAAAGAGATAGAATTAAAACAAAGAAGTTATAAATAATAGTATTGAGCTATTACATGTGATTTACATCATGTTATAATACTCATTACTCAATACTTAAAATATGAATCTGACATTAAAAATTTGGAGACAAAAAAATGCTCAAGCAAAGGGCAAAATGGTCGATTACAAAGTGACAGAGATATCTGAACACATGTCTTTCTTAGAAATGATGGATGTTTTAAACGAACAACTAATCAATAAAGGTGAAGAGCCTGTTGCTTTTGATCATGATTGTCGTGAAGGTATCTGTGGAATGTGTTCTATGTTTATTAATGGCGAAGCTCACGGACCAGATAGAGGTGTTACCACTTGCCAATTACATATGCGTATGTTTAAAGATGGTGATACAATAACAATTGAGCCATTTAGAGCAAAAGCTTTTCCTGTATTAAAAGATTTAATAGTTGACAGAAGTTCTTTTGACCGTATCCAGCATGCTGGTGGATACATTTCTGTAAATACTTCAGGAAATACGCAAGATGCAAACGCAACACTAATTTCTAAGCACGCAGCAGATGAAGCGATGGATGCTGCTACCTGTATTGGTTGTGGTGCCTGTGTAGCAAGTTGTAAAAATGCTTCTGCAATGCTTTTTGTTGGCGCAAAAGTATCTCAATATGCACTATTACCACAAGGTCAAGTAGAAGCTACGGATCGTGTTAAAAACATGGTTGCACAAATGGACTTAGAAGGTTTTGGAAACTGTACAAATACTGGAGCCTGCGAGGTTGAGTGTCCTAAAGGAATTTCTTTAGAAAACATTGCTCGTATGAACAGAGAATTATTAAAAGCAAACATCTAAAAAGCTTTTTTTACCCATACAAAAAAACCCAAGCATTGTTGCTTGGGTTTTTTTATGCCTTAATTTTAAATTCTATTACATTTTTACTATTATAAATTCTGAACGTCTGTTTAATTCATGCTTCTCCCGGGACATTTAACGTTACCATCGCAATCATTTAATAATCTATCCTCACCATACCCAATTGCACGCTCTATACGATCTGCATCAATACCTTGCGATATTATATAATCTCTAGAAGATTTAGCTCGCTTATCAGATAAATACCTGTTATAATCACTTGCCCCTCTACTATCTAAATAAACTTAGAAGGTTTTGGAAACTGTACAAATACTGGAGCCTGCGAGGTTGAGTGTCCTAAAGGAATTTCTTTAGAAAACTTTGCTCGTATGAACAGAGAATTATTAAAAGCAAACATCTAAAAAGCTTTTTTTACCCATACAAAAAAACCCAAGCATTGTTGCGAGGCTACTGAAAAAGTTTCTTTTTTTTAGTAATGGATAAAAAAAAGCGATCAAACAAAATTTGTTTCTGTTTGATCGCTTTTTTTATTTACATTTTCATTACTGGGGCTTTGGACTGTTTTTACAACTTTATCATGTACAGTCTTGTATTATGTCTTTTTTTTTCGATTTTCTTGTTTACATTCCTAATTTGAGTATTCTTTTCAAGTTTACGGTAAATATTGCGATTGCACCTTGCATTTGCATCTTCTCAATACCATATGCAGTAGCCCGTCCATATCCATGTACATTTTTTAGTTCACCGTTCTTAGCTTCTATTTTATATCTATGTTTTGCTTTGTCTTTGTAATAATCGGTTTCTTGAAAGATTATTTGTTCTTGGTGAAGATTTGACTTTATGGAGACCGAATAGCTTTTGGTTTTTGCCCCGGGTTTATAACATCCGTCTTTTAAAGGACAGGTCTTACATTTTTCAACATCAAAATAAAAGGTGAGTACTTGGTTTTCACCAACATTTTTTCTTCCTTGTTTTGCTTTTCGTATCGCCATATGACCCGCTGGGCACACAAACATATCAGCGTCCTTATTATAATCAAACTTGTCCTGGTCTTTTCTAAACCCCTGTGTAATCGAAGGATTTAACTTGGCTACTACTTTTATACCCTGTAGTGAAGTTAATTTAAGGTTTTCTTTTCCTGAGTAAGCTCCATCACCAATAATGGTATCTACCTTAATTCCATTTTCTTGACTGATTTTTAAGAGTTCGGGTAATTCTGGGCCATCTCCTTTTTCTCCCGAAGTAACGACCGCTGCCGTAATTATACGTTCCTCGGTCATTGCAATATGGGTCTTGTAACCAAAGAAGGAACTATCGGCCGATTTGTGTCCCGTCCTAGCATCTTTATCTGTTGAAACAATATAATTGTCTTGAGTATCCGCGACCGTTTCCTTTAATAGGTTCAGTTTCTCCTTGACCGCAGGTATTAGACCCAATGTTGGGTCGGACCCGATTACTTTTTCAAGTTCTTTACAATACGTGATTTCATTTTGTAGATCGTCATCCTCATTTTTCTTGGGCATACGTTCTTTCCAATCTTGATCCACGGCATAAATTGCCCTGCGAAGTATTCTTGAGCGTTCTTTTAAAACTTGGACAGCGGAAAATGGATTTGATTTTGATAAGGTGTGCGTAGCATCAACGATAATCGATTTTGAACGAACAATTCCTTTTTCAATAGCAATAGCAACTGTTTTGCCTATCAAAAGATTCAATAGATCGGTATCCTTTAAACGTAACTTCCTGAATTTTGTCAATGAACTAGGGTTGATCACATCTTCTTTGGGAGTCATTTCAAGGAAGTATTTAAAAGACATATCAAATCTGGAACGATCAACAACATCAACGTCCGAAACAGTATAGATTGTTTTCAATAATAAATACTTGAACATACGAACCGGACTCTCTGCATTACGTCCATTGTTCGAACAATATTTACTTGCCAGTTCATCGTAAATAAAAGAAAAATCAATTAATTCATTGATTTTTCTTAGGAGATTGTCCTTAGGAACTATTAAGTCATATAGATCGGAATACGCACTCAATTGAATTTTTTGTTGCTGTAATAACATATTTAAATAACTGATAATCAGCTAATAAAAATACGAAAAAAGGAGTAAAAACACAATAGCTTTTACTCCTCGCATGATATGTTTTTTTAGCCCAACCTAGGCTAAAGGACTTTTTCAGTAGCCTCCATTGTTGCTTGGGTTTTTTTATGCCTTAATTTTAAATTCTATTACATTTTTACTATTATAAATTCTGAACGTCTGTTTAACTCATGCTTCTCACGTGTACATTTAACACTACCATCACAATCATTTAATAATCTATCCTCACCGTACCCAATTGCACTCTCTATGCGATCTGCATCAATACCTTGCGATATTATATAATCTCTAGAAGATTTAGCTCGCTTATCAGATAAATACCTATTATAATCACTTGCCCCTCTACTATCCGTATGAGATTCAATTTTTATAACCATTTCTGGGTATTCTGACATTACTTCTACTAATTTATTCAATTCTTTTGATGCATCCTCCCGAATAAAGGACTTATCAAAATTGAAATAAATCATATCTGTTTTAAGTTTTCTTATCCCATCTTCTACAACAATAAGCTCCTTTAATTTTTTCAAGGACACCTCTACGATCTCTGTATCATTAAGTGTCGTCATAACCTCTTTAAGCTCTTCAAAATATTCTTTTCTGTTGGTCTTGATCGTATATTTCTTATCGCCTTCTAAATCCTCAAATACAAAACTACCATCATCAGCAGATTCTATTTCTTTTAGCTTGATGTTATTCTCATCCAACAATACTACCAGAGCTTTGGGCATTACATCTCCTGTTACCAACTCTGTAACAACACCCGCAATTGCAGTATTATTAACCTCTTCAACTGTTAAACGCTCAAAAGAATAAATATCATCATCACCTTTACCACCAGCACGGTTTGATGCAAAATAACCCTTCTGACTTTTTTCACTTACGATATAAGAAAAATCATCCTTATTACTATTTACGGGTTTCCCAACATTTTTAACCTCTTGAAAGCCATCTACATCAAAAGTAGCTTCAAAAACATCTAAACCACCAAGACCTACATGTCCGTCTGAAGAGAAATATAATTTCTTATCGGTGATAAATGGGAACATTTCTCTTTTTTCCGTATTAATTTCTGGACCTAAATTTCTAGGGGTAGAATATGCACCATCTTCTAAAACATCTACAACAAAAATATCTGAAGCACCCATACTACCAGGCATATCAGACACAAAATACAATAACTTGCCATCAGGACTTAAGGCTGGATGGCCCGTAGAATAACTATCACTATTAAAAGGCAATTCTTTTGGTTCCGTCCAATCAGCACCAATTTTAACAGATTTATATATTTTTAAATGATTTACACCATTCTTATCACGCTTTAATTTTTTCCCATAGTTATTTCTTGTAAAATACATGGTCTCATTATCTGGCGAGAAAGTAACAGAAGCCTCGTGATATTTAGAGTTGATCTTTTTTGAAAATTTAATCGCATTTTTTAGATCCGCAGATTCTTCGTTAATCTTAGAAACATAAAGGTCTAAAAAAGGCTGATCATTCCATTTGTATTTCCTAGTTACAAAAACAGATGAATCCAAAGATGAAGCAAATACCACTTTATCTTGATCATAAAACATAGGAGAAAAGTCAGAATATTTAGAGTTTATTGTAACATTTTTAATTTCAAACCGATCTTTTGCATTTACAATTTTATCAAAAACTGCAGAATTATCTGAGCCAGCAATGTTTTCTTCTTTTCCTTCAATTTTATTATATAAACGCATTAAACGTTTTGCTTTACTATATCTTCCATTCCCTTTTAAAGCATGTGCATATCTAAAATAATTGTCAGCAGTCATGCTACTTTTATAATCATTATACAAAATGTCATACCATTTGTAGGCCTTTTCCATGTTGGTATTGTAATAATAGGCATCACCTGCTTTTTTTAAAAGATCAAAAGAGTAATTACTTTCATCTGATAATATTATTTCATAAATTTCAGCAGCCTCTGCATACCACATTTTATTGAAAAAATTATCTGCTTTCTGTACTAATTTACTGTTGTTTGGAGTTTCCTTCTTAATTTTTTCATCCCTTATAGAATTAAGCATTTCAACAGTAACTTCTTCTATAGGCACATGGTTATTCTGTGCTAGAGTAGTTGAAGTATTATCACTTTTCTGCGCATGCAGTCCACAATAAAATAGTAGTGCAAATGATATAATAAATTTTTTCATAGTAGGTTAATTAGAAAAATCTTGGGGATTTTAGGATGTTTTGATACGTAATAAACTGATATCTTAGAAAGATTTCGTGAGTTCCAGAATTGTATTGAGATAAATTATTTGTTGTAAAATCATAGGCATAACCTAAACTTAATTGCGGGGAAATCTGTAGGCCAATTAAGGCACTGATTGATTCATCCCATCTATAGTTAACGCCAAAATTAAATTTTTCGTATAATAAAAAATTAGCAGAGGTATCTACTGTTATGGGCGCCCCACTTACATGTTTAGCAAAAATGGAAGGTTTAAACTTTAAAGTTCTGTTTACATCAAAAACATACCCTGCAATAATATAATAGTGAACATTTTCTGAAGCTTCTTCTTCTTGAATTTCATCATACCTCATGTTTGTTAAGATATTTGGAACAGAAATTCCAAAATAAGACCTATCGGTATAATAAAATAAGCCTGCGCCAATTGTAGGTAATATTTTGCTTTTTACATTTTGATTAAATAAGGCATCTGGATCTCTATACTTACCCTTAGACCAATCTAGGCTATACATTCTAACTCCAGCTTTTACACCAAGACCTAAGCGATCACCTCTTCTATTCAAGATTAATTGATGCGCATAGTTCCCATCGAAAAAAGTTTCTTGAGAGGGCCCAATATCATCTTGGATTATAGAAATACCAAGTCCATCAAACAAACCAATAGGCGTATCAATACCTAAAGAAATTGTTCTTGGAGCACCCTCTACACCTACCCACTGATCCCTATACAAACTTAATATAGCCAAATGTCCACGCGAACCAGCATAACCAGGGTTTACCGTCATCGTATTATAATTATACAATGTAAATTGAGGGTCTTGTTGGCCCTGTACTACCACTGATAGAAATAGTAATGCCAAAAAAAGTATATTATTTTTAATCATGTTCATTTTTAAAATTTTACAACTAAAATTATCTTATAATGTATAACCAGCCTGTTCTTGATTTTTCAGTATCTTCTCCTAAGTTTAAGAGGTAATAATAGGTGCCAGATGGTAATTTTTCTTCACGCCCAATACGCACCCCATTTTTAGAAGTTCCATTCCAATTATTTTTATAATTTTTAGCTTCATAAACTTTAGCTCCCCACCGATTAAATACTTGTAGTGTGTTATTAGGGTACTTATCAATACATTCAATAAAGAAGAAATCATTTGCACCATCATTATTTGGAGAGAACTCATTGAAGACTGTTAAGCATTCTTCTTGAGTAACTTCAGGAGTAACCTCATCCCGATCATTACTCATATTTGTATCGATTTGGTCTACATAAACTAGCGCTACAACATTAGTGTAATTAGTAAATTCTGTAACACCCACGGTCATTTCTAATACTGCAGTTTCGCCTATTTCTAATAATGGAATATCCCACATACCTATAGACTCATCATAAGTACCTAAACTTTGTGTATGATTAATCATTGTATACCCAGCAGGTAGCACATCTTCTAGTCCAATATTAGTAGCAGCGTAAGCACTATTATTTAATACGGTAATGGTAAAAGTTACTAAATCGCCTACATAGGTCTGCTCTTTATCTACCGTCTTTAAAACTTCAAGATCTACTGTAGGTGCATTAATACTAAAATAAGCCTCATCATCTTCACTTTGATCGCCATTGTCATTATTAGGCGTTGAATCTGGGTCAAATTGATCAGAAGCCGTAATTTGAGCTATATTTTTATATTCATCTAAGGTATTCGAAGGTACATTTACACTTACTTCGTACGATAAAACTTGAATACCAATTGGTACATTAACTAATTGCCATTCAATCGTATTTCCAGAAACTACTCCCCCATTATTCACTGTATTCAATGTATATCCTACTGGTAAAACATCCATAACAGACACATTAGTTGCAATTCCAGGACCTACATTTTCTACGGAAATTTCAAAAGTGAATGAGTCACCTGCATTTGGGTTAGAAACGGAGCTAGCACTAATTGCCTTAGTCAAACTTAAATCAGCAGGAATTAAATCTAAAATCGTATTATCCTCATCATCTTCACTCTGGTCTCCATCATCATTATTTGGTGTAGAATCCATATCATATTCTGTAACTTGAGTAACTTGAGCACTATTTAAATATTCATTTGGAACATTGGTTGGAATATTCACGATTGCCTCAAAAGATATTGTTACACGATCCCCTGAGAGAATCGCTAAGCCATCCCACGTAATGGTATTACCCACTTGTGTTCCTCCATTGGCAATGGTACTTACAGAAAAACCGATAGGTATATAATTAGCAATACTAATATTAGTGGCATTTGCTGCTCCCGTATTGGTAATTTCTATAAAAATAGTAACGAGTTCACCAGGGTTCGCCGTTGAAGGAGAAATTGAATTTACAAGCTCCAAATCTACAATTAGAGGAGCTACACTTATACTATCTTCATCATCTTCGCTCTGATCCCCATCATCGTTGTTTGGCATTGAATCTGGATCATAGCTTAATGCGTTAGTCACCTCTGCACTATTTATATACTCAGTTGGATCTGATGTAGGCGCGTTAACAGTGGCCATGATATCTAATGAAACAGAAGCACCATTTATTAAATTAGGAA